>CAMOXA010000075.1 GCA_946628745.1 uncultured Verrucomicrobiota bacterium
TTGTGTGCGGCTTCTCGGTGTGCATGCTGAACATGGTCGTGAACCCGATGCTCAATCTTCTCGGCGGCGGCGGCAACCGCGGCAACCAGCTCAACCTGATTGGCACGACGTTCAATTCGGTGTGCGGCACGGCGACCCCGATTCTCGTAGGCGCACTCATCGGCGAGATCACCAAGGCGACGAAGGTCGCGGACGTCAATCTGGTCATGTTCATCGCGCTGGCGGTGTTCGCAGCGGCGTTCATCGTGCTGACGTTCATCCCGATCGCCAATCCGGAGCAGGGCAACACGACAGAGGAGATTCCCGTCCTCGCGCCCTTGAAGTTCCGCCACTGCCTTCTTGGCGTCATAGCGATTTTCATGTATGTCGGCATTGAAATCGGCATACCGGCGACGATGAACAACTGGCTCGCCGACAAGGACAACAGCCCGCTCAAGAGCCTCGGCTACGAAACCCAGCCCGAATGGACCGGCGTGGAGAAGTCCTGCGGCAAGTGCGGCGCCCACTACAGGGACTACTCCGTCGAAGTGGCGGCCGCCGAGGCCGGCAAAAAGGCGGTGGAGGCCGCCAAGGCTGCGGCCGAGAAGAGCGGCCAGCCGTTCAAGGAGCCCCTCGGCACGGCAACCGTCGCCGGAATGGTCGCGGGCACGTACTGGTTCCTGATGCTCATCGGCCGCACGATTGGCGCGTTCATCGGCGGCAAGGTCTCGAGCCGCGTGCTGATGACGTTCACGACGTTCACCGCGATCGCGCTCATCTGCATAGGCGTGTTCGTCCCGGCGTCGACGTCGACCTCGATGCCGGTGTTTACGGGCAAGGGATTCGTGATGGCGACGGTTCCGCTCACGGCGCTTCTTTTCGCGCTCTGCGGACTTTGCACGTCGATCATGTGGCCGTCGACGTTCAATCTCGCGACCGAGAGGCTTGGCAAGTACACCGCGGCGGCGTCGGGCCTCTTCATGGTCATGGTCGTCGGCGGCGGCGTGCTCCCGCTGGTCCAGAACGGCATAGCCGACAAGATGGGCTACATGGTGTCCTATGCGGTGCCGGTGTTCGCCCTCGCGTACATGTTCGTCTATTCGGCGTTCCTCTCGAAGCCGCCGAAAGACATCGACGAAATGGTCAAGTGACTGATGTCCCGTTTAACCGTGCAACATACAATATAAGGAGATTGCAATGCAGAACAAGGAAGTCTACGACGAACTGGTGTCGAAGTTCGAGAAGCTCTACGGCGAAAAGCCCCAGGTGGTCGCATACGCCCCGGGACGCATAGAAGTGCTCGGCAACCATACCGACTACAACGAGGGATATGTCTTCTCGGCGGCGATCGACAAGGGGACGTTCTTCGCAGTTTCGCCGACGGCGGACGCCTCCTGCGAGCTTACGGCGGGCGATTTCATGGAGACGGCCAGATTCACCATCGACACGGTCGCCCCCGCCAAGGAGATGACTTGGCAGAACTATGTGACGGGCACGTTCAACTGGCTCTTCGACGGCAAGCCCGCCGAGGCGAAGCACGGCTGGAAGGCGATGTTCCTCGGCAACATCCCGCTCGGCGCCGGCCTCAGTTCCGCCGCGCTCGAGATGTGCACGGTGCTCGCGCTCTGCAAGCTTTACGGCATAGAGAAGGACAAGACCACCCTCGCGAAGATCGGCCAGAAGGCCGAACACACGTTCGCGGGATGCCCTTGCGGGCTTCTGGACCAGGCATCGTCCCTGTACGGCAAGGAGGGTGCGCTCGTCAAGAGCGACTTCCGCTACTGCAAGTTCGAGAACGTCAATCTGGGGCCGGCCGTCGCGTTCATGATGGTCAAATCCAACGCAAAGCACGCGCTCGTCGACGGTGCCTACGCCTCGCGCCGCCAGGCATGCGAGGACGCGGCGAAGTATTTCGCGGGCGTTCTGCGCAAGCCCGTGACGCATCTCAGGGACGTCACCATGGCCGAGTGGGTCCTCTACCGCGGCGGACTCAGCGAGACGACGGCCAAGCGCGCGGTGCATCCGATCGGCGAAGACGAGCGCGTTCTCCAGGGCGCGGAACTTCTCGAAAAGGGCGATCTCAAGGCGTTCGGCGCTTTGATGTACGATTCCCACGAGTCGAGCCGCAACTGGTTCGAGAACTCCTGCGAGGAGCTCGACGCCATCGTAGACGCCGCCAAGGCGATACCCGAGGTGTACGGGGCGAGACTTTCGGGCGGCGGTTTCGGCGGCAGCTGCTGCCTTCTCGTCGAACCGGCGGCGGCCGACAAGATCGCGGCCAAGATTACCAAAGAGTACAAGGCCAAGTTCGGCGACGAGCCGGCCGTCAGCCTCATCAAGCCGTCCGAGGGCGCTCACCTCGTCTGAAACGGCGCATGAACGGAAATTGAGAAAGGCATGAAATGAAAACACTCGTCCGCATGATAGCGATAGCCTCGGCAGCCGCGGTGCTGAGCGCAGATGCCCAGGACTTTGACGAACTGCTCGCCGACGACGGGGCGTCCACCGCAGAGGATGCCGAGCCCGCCGAAGCGGCGGAAGACGGCGAAGAAGCCCCGGAAGACCCGGAACTGGCCGAGGGTGCGCCAAAGAAGGAGTCTGCCAAGACCTTCTATCTCCTGCCTTTCTGCAGGGAGCTCGAAGGGCAGGCCGAGGTGCTCGTGCCCGGCGTCGCCCAGTGGCGCAAGATCGACGAGGGCAAGTACTATCCTCTCGGTTCGGTCTACCGCACACTCTCCCCCGTCTCCCGTCTCAGGATCGTGTTCGGCAGGGACTGCGAAGTGAGCGTGCGCGGCGAGGCGTCGTTCGGCACGCGTCCGCAGGCCATGGGCGAACAGCTCAGGACCGTCACGCTGCAGTCCGGCACGATTACCGTCAAAGTCCCGGGCAACCTGCCCGAGGGACTCTTCACGGTCGCCGCGCCGGGCTTCACGGCCTATAATCCCGCAGGCGAGTCCAGGTACACGTACAGACTTACCGGGGATGGAGACGAGGCGGTGGTCCGCTGCGTGACGAAGGCTCTTTCGGTCAAGGGGCCGCATTTCGACGCGATCGCCATGCGCGCCGCGAACGAGCTGCGCATCGTCACCTCGAAGGATATGCTTTTCACGGGGCTGTACGGCTCGCGCGGCGACGTGCTTGTCCGTCTCGACCAGGGACGCATCCAGATCAAGGATTACGGAACAGGCGAGGTCAAGCTCGAGGACAAGTTCCTCGACTGGAAGCTCTCCCCGCGCACCGCGGTGCGGATCCACCGCGCCAAGCCGGCGATTGGCGAAAAGCTGGCGGTCACCGTCATGACGTTCGACGAACGCGGCGATCTCAAGAACCGCTGCGCATTCACCGAAAAGACCGCAGAAGTCAATTCGGGAGAACTCGGGCCCACGTCCAAGAAGGATCGCGAAGAGCTCGCCAAGCGCGCGGCCAGCGTCGCCGAGATGGAGGCGGAGGCGGTTTCCGACAGCGATGCCGAAGACGCGGGGTCTGACGACGGCGAGGAGACGCCAGCGGCCGGCGACGCGGGCGGCAATGCGGCCGATGTCGACTTGGGCTTTTGATCTCGCGACGGATTTTTTCGCAAGACACAAAACGAAAACAGAAAGTACAAAGTAAAAAATGGTAATACAGAAGTTTAACAAACTTATCCGGAACAAGTGGGTGTGGGGCGTGTTCGCCATATTGGTTTCGCTGGCGTTCGTGGCGCCCGACGAGTGGTTTCGCGGCGGCGACGAGCGCGCGGCCAATACGCCCGGCGTGCTTGAGAAAGACGAATACGACGCCGAGCTGCACAGGGACTGCGAATTTCTGGTCTACGAGTTCATGCCGGAATATGCAGGCGAAGGCATGTACCGCGGCGGCAGGCGGTATCTCGACATGCAGATACTGGGGCTCATCACCGCGGGCGGCGAGTCCGTCAACGGACGCCGCGTCAATCGCGACGATCGCTTCGTTTGGCGCGCCTATGCGGCTGTAAAGGCCTTCCGCGAAGCGGGCTATGCGACGCCCGACGCAGTTCTCGCCGCGCGCATCCGCGAAGATTTCGCCGGCCAGGACGGGGCGTTCAATGACGAGGCGTACAAAGACGCCGTCCGCAGGCTGTTCCACATGGAGCCCAAAGCGTTCGAGCACTATCTCGCGCTGTGGCTGACCATTGAAAACGGCGTTCTCGGCATGGTGGAGACGAAGTCGTGGGGATCGTCCATGGAGCATGAACAGGCCAGTCGCGACTTCACCGACAAGTTCACGGTCCAGGTCGCGACATTCACGCAGGACAAGGCGGCGGCGGATGCGATCAAGCTTGACGACGCGGGCCTCAAGGAGTGGTACGAGAAGAATATCTCGACACTGGCCGTCCCGGAGCGTTTCAAGCTCAATTACGTCAGGCTCGCGGCCGACACCTCCAATCTTCTCGCCAGCGTCACGCTCGACGAGGAGGCTATTCAGACGCGCTACGACGAAAACTCCGCGAAGGGCATGTACGACGTGCCGCCTGCAACGACGAACGACGTGAAGACGGTGAAGCCTCTCGCGGACGTCCGCGACTCGATCGAGAGCGCGCTCAGGCGCGAACTTGCGCTGGAGTCGCTTAAGAACCATGTCGAATCGAAGATACCGTACTTCGAGGACTATGACGAGGCGACGGTCGAAGAGGCCGGCAAGTTCCTGCCTGCATTCGCCGCCGAGAATGGAGTGGAGATACAGACCAGTGGCTGGCTCTCTCTCGGCTCCTGCCGCGTGCCGGGCATGGTCGGCCAGATGTACAGCCAGTTCCCGGGCGTCAAGCGCGACGATTTCATGCGCAAGGCCGGCGGTCTCGCCCGCAAGGATACGCTCGTGGAGTGTTTCGCGTCCGACAGAGCCGTGTGGGTCGTGACACTCGCCGAACTCGAACCCGCCGTCGAAAAGCCCGCCTTCGAGACCGTCAAGGACAGTATTGCGGATATGGCAACGAGAGACGCGAAGGCCGACGCTTTCAAGGCCTCCGTCCTGGAAGTCGCCGCGAAGGGCGCCGAAGCCGTTCTCGCTTCCGGCAACGTGTCCACCAATCTCACATTCTCGCCGAGCGCGTTCGCGAGCGACTATGCGTACGGCTGGACGAACATCCGCGGCGAATGGGACTTCAAGGATGCGGGCTTCCCGAACGCCCAAAGCGTGGTGTTCGCTTCCCGCAAGCTCGAGAAGGGCGAAGTGTCCGAATTTATTTCGCTCGGCACCGGCAGGGCGGCTCTCGTCGTCTGCAACGACCGCGTGCCCGGCGACGTTGCCCAGTTCTGGCGCGGCGAGAACTTCGCTTCCAGACTCTCCATGTCGGCGACATCGCTGAAGGACGCCGGCAAGTGGCTAGACTGGAATCTCAAGAGACTCGGCTACAAGGAGCGCGCCGCCGCAGAGCCGGCAGCCGCCGAGGAGACGGATGACGGCGATGACGCTTAAGTTCAAACGCATACATCCAGACGCAGCCCTGCCCGCGTACGCCCATCCGGGCGACGCGGGCATGGACGTAAAAAGCACGGCCGACATCACGATCCCGGCAGGGGGCCGGGCTCTCGTGCCTACGGGTCTCGTGATGATGCTTCCGCCCATGTACGAGGCCCAGGTGCGACCGCGCTCGGGGCTCGCCCTCAAGCACGGTGTCACCGTGCTCAATACGCCGGGCACCATAGATTCCGGCTACAGGGGCGAGGTGGGCGTGATTCTTTTCAATTCAAGCGACAGCGATTTTCATGTGGCCAAGGGCGACAAAATCGCCCAAATCGTCATCGCGCCGGTTACAAGGGCGGATATCGTGGAGACCGACTCGGTGGACGACACCGACCGCGGCACTGGCGGGTTCGGCTCGACCGGCGCGTGAAAACCGCATCGCAAGGAGGAAGCCAATGGTTTTGAATGTCTGCAAATACGGCGAAAAAGTGCTGCGCGAGAAGGCGGTTCCCGTATCGCTGGTGACGGACGAACTGCGCCAGCTCGCGGCGGACATGGTCGACACCATGCACAAGTCCCGCGGTGTCGGCCTCGCGGCGGAGCAGGTCGGGCATCTTGAAAAGATATGCGTCATCGACATACCCGAAGGCTGCGAAGATGGCGACGCGGAGATTTTCAACGCGCCGATTCAGATGCCGCTTGTCATGTTCAATCCCGAAATCGTCGCCATGGAAGGCTCCCAGCGCGACAAGGAAGGCTGCCTCAGCTTCCCTGGAATCGGCGGGTCGATAACCAGGGCCGCCGAGGTGACATGCCAGTACATGGACGCCGAGAACCGCATCCAGGTCGTGACCGCACGCGGTTTTCTGGCCAGGGCCATCCAGCACGAAGTCGATCATCTCAACGGAATACTCTACGTCGACCACATGACGGCAATCGAGAGGCTGTCTTTCGCGGCGAAGCTCAAGAAGCTGGCCAAGGCGAACGGAGGCGTGCGCTGACGCCGCCGCGGCGAAACCAAGCGACCGGCACCATATCAGGAGAATCATGGACGCGAAAAGAAGAATAGTAGTAACAAGCGCCTTGCCCTATGCAAACGGCGATATACATCTCGGCCATCTGGTCGAATACATCCAGACCGATTTCTGGGTGCGGTTCCAGAAACTGCGCGGCAACGAATGCGTCTATGTCTGCGCGGACGACACGCACGGCACGCCGATCATGATACGCGCCCGCAAGGAGGGCATCACCCCGGAGCAATTGATCGAGCGCAGCCACGCCGAACACCTGCGCGACTTTACGGACTTCCAGGTGCGGTTCGACAACTACTACACCACCAACTCGCCCGAAAACAAGGCTTTGTCGGAGCGCATCTACTCCGCCATGGAGTCGTCCGGCGCGATTTCGCGGCGCACCGCCCCGCAGCTGTATTGCGAACACTGCCGCATGTTCCTGCCGGACCGCTTCGTGAAGGGCGTCTGCCCGAAGTGCGGGGCCGAGAACCAGTACGGCGACAGCTGCGACAAGTGCGGCGCCACATACGGCGCGGAGGAGCTCGGCTCGCCGAAATGCACCACATGCGGCGGCACGCCGGTCGTGAAAGACTCGGAGCATCTCTATTTCGAGCTCGAGCCCCAGCACGGGTACCTTGAGAAGTGGATTCCGGAACACACGACAAGCGATGTGTCGAACAAGCTTCTGGAATGGTTCAAGGAGCCTCTGCGCGGCTGGTGCATCTCGCGCGACGCGCCGTACTTCGGCTTCGAGATACCCGGCCATCCCG
>CAMOXA010000076.1 GCA_946628745.1 uncultured Verrucomicrobiota bacterium
GCGCATGACACTCGCGGCGAAATATGATAAAATAGTGGCATGAAACGACTATTCATATTTTTGTTGACGAACATCGCGGCGGTAGCGACGCTCACATTCGTCGCGGCGGTGGTATGCGCGCTGTGCGGCATAGATATGGCGCAGGTGCTTGGCGGGGGCGGGTACAAGGGGCTTTTCCTCGTTTCGTTCCTGTTCGGCATGGCGGGCGCAATCGTCTCGCTGCTGCTGTCGAAGACCATGGTCAAGGCTACGATGCACTGCAAGGTGATAGACGGCAGCGAAGGCGAGGCCGAGCGCTGGCTCGTCGCGACGGTCGAAGATCTCGCGCGGCGCGCGAACGTGAAGACTCCGGAGGTGGCGGTGTATCCCGGCGAAGCGAATGCGTTCGCGACCGGCGCGTTCAAGAATTCCGCGCTCGTCGCCGTCTCGACGCGCATCATGGAGCAGATGTCGCGCGAAGAGCTGCGCGCCGTTCTAGGGCACGAGATGTCGCACGTGGCGAACGGCGACATGGTGACGATGAGCCTCACGCAGGGCGTGATAAACACGTTCGTCATATTCTTCTCGCACGTTCTCGCCGGCGTCGTGCAAAGCGCCATGCGCGGCAAGGACGAGCGCAGGCGCGAGGGCGGCATAGGCGGCTACTACATGTACCACATGTTCGTGCAGCTCTTCCAGACTGTCTTCGGACTGTTCGCGATGATTGTGCTGATGTGGTACTCGCGCCGCCGCGAATTCGCGGCGGACGCCGGTTCGGCGCGGCTCCTCGGCTCGCCGTCGCCGATGATCGCCGCACTGCGGCGGCTCGGCAATCTGCGGCCCGGCGTGTTGCCTGATTCCCTCAAGGCGTTCGGCATTACAAGCGGCAAGACCTCGCTGTTCTCGTCGCATCCGTCGCTCGACGACAGAATCGCCGCGCTCATGAACCTGCCGCCGGACTACGCATCGTGAAAGGAGACGCAATGAAAGCAGGATTTGCAGCAGCGGTCTATGCCGCGACATTGTGCGCCGCGGCGGACCAGGCGTCGATCGACGCCGCGCTCGACAGGGGGGCGAAATATCTTCTCGCCGCACAGTCGCCGGAAGGCTACTGGAGCGACAGGCAGATGCCGGCGCTCACGGCGCTGCCGGTCTGGGCGCTTTCGGGAGCGGGCCGCGCGTCCGGCGACGCCGGCCGGGCGGTGGAGCGCGGCGTCGCATTCGTTCTCGGGACGCAGCGCGAGGACGGCGGCTTCTACGTCCCAAAGCCGGGGCGCGGAGGCTCCGGTCTCGGCAACTACAATACGTCCGTATGCCTCTCGGCGCTCTTCGAGACGAAGCGATGCCCCGCGGCGCCGCTTCTCAAGGCGCGCGAGTACATAGCCTCGTCGCAGCTGACGGGCGACGACACGATGGCGGGCGGGTTCGGCTACGACAAGATTTCGCGGCGCCGCTACGCGGATCTTTCGAACACGAGCTACGCGCTGGACGCCATGCGCCGCACCGAGTCGCTCGAAGAGTACCGCCCGGGCGGCAGAGTGGACGTAGACTGGAACCGCGCGGTCGCATTCGTCGACAATCTCATGAAGAAAGAGGGGCCGGACGCGGGAGGCGCCGCGTACAACGATCGCACGCCGCAGGGCGGCACCTCGACGAACGCGCAGGGACGCGTACAGCTGAGGGCCTACGGCTCGATGACATACGCGGCGGTGCTTTCGATGTGCCACGCGAAGCTCGAACGCGGCGACCCGCGCGTGAGGCAGTCCCTCGAGTACTGCTCGAAAAACTGGTCCGTCGACGAAAATCCCGGCATGGGCAGACAGGGCCTCTACTACTTCTACGACATCATGGCGCGCGCGCTATCGGCGGCCGGCGTTGACGAGGTCGGCGGGCACCGGTGGAAGAAGGAGCTTTCGCAGAAAATCATCTCGCTGCAGAAGCCCGACGGCAGCTGGTGCAACGACAACAACCGCTTCTGGGAGGCGGACCCCGTCCTTTGCACGTCGTTCGCAATGCTGGTCCTTGAACTGTGCCGCGAGAAAGCGCCATGAAACGTCCCGAGATTCTGGCGCCGGCCGGCGACTTCATATGCCTGCAGGCCGCGCTCGACGCCGGCGCTGACGCCGTCTACTTCGGCCTCGGCACGTTCAACATGCGTGCGAGAAGCGGCGTCAATTTCAAGACGGAGGACCTGCCGGAAATCTCGCGCCGCTGCCGCAAACGCGGCGTCAAGGCTTATCTCGCGCTCAACGCGATAATGTTCGAGGACGAAGCCGGCGAGGTGGAGCGGACGATTGCCGCGGCGAAGCCCTATGTCGACGCATTCATTGTATCCGACTGGGGGGTCGTTTCGCTATGCCGCAAGCACGGCGCGGCGTTCCACATATCCACCCAGATGTCGACGTCCAATTCCGCGGCCGTCGCCTTTCTCGCCTCGCAGGGCGCCTCACGCGTCGTCCTCGCGCGCGAATGCACGCTGGACGAAGTGCGCCGCATCGCCGCGAAGACGGGAGTCGAAATCGAGTGCTTCGTGCACGGCGCGCAGTGCGTGGCGGAATCGGGCCGGTGCTTCATGAGCCAGGAAGTCTTCGGCAAGAGCGCGTGCCGCGGCGAGTGCGTCCAGCCCTGCCGGCGAAGGTTCAAAGTGCAGGCCGTCGACATGTACACGGACAAGGACGGCAACCCGGTCCACGAAGCGAAGGCCGCCTTCGAAGTCGAGCCGCACACGGTGCTTTCGGCGAAAGACCTGTGTTCTCTGCCGTTCGTGGACAAGCTTATGGCGGCGGGAATCGCGAGCTTCAAGATCGAAGGGCGCGCGCGCAACGCCAACTACGTCAAGACGTGCGTGCAAGCGTACCGCCGCGCCGTCGACGCGGTGCTGGCGGACGAGTTCACCCCGGCGCTCGCGGCGGACCTCGTCGAGGACGTCAAGAGGGTCTTCCACCGCGAGTTCTCGTGCGGACTCTACTTCGGCCGGCCCGGCGCGAACCAGTTCGCAGACAGCGAGGACTCGCTCGCCACGACGGTAAAGCGCCATGCCGGGGTCGTGATCGACTATTTTCTCAAGGCCGGCATCGCGCAGGTCAAAATACAGGACCACGAGATACGCCCAGGCGACAGACTGCAGATACACGGGCCCACGACCGGAGTCGCCGAGCTGACCCTCGGCGAGCTGCACCGCGACGACGAGCGGCCGGACGTCGCCCGCCGCGGCACTTGGGTGACGTTTCAGGCGCCGCGCTGCCGTGTGGGCGACAAGGTGTTCTACGTTGAAGACGTGCAGGCAGGGCCCCAGAACTAGACCCGGCGGGCGGAATGTGGTATAATAAGCGTCTATGAAACACATCAAGTCTCTTGCTTTCGTCTTTGCCGCGCTGCTGACGCCGGCCTGTGCACTCGCCAACGAATCCGTGCCGCCATATCCCAACTTCGGTCTGCCGCGCGTCGAGGAGATGATGTTTCTCGTTCTGCAGATCGGCATCATCATATTCGCCGCGCGTCTCGGCGGCGCGATAGCGAGCATCATGCGCCTGCCGTCGATACTGGGCGAACTCGCGGCTGGCATTGTGATAGGTCCGTGGGCGCTGGGCGGCGTGGGCTTCGGCGACGGGATTTTCTCCGCAGGGCTCTTCCACGGCGCGGCGCTTCGCGAGCTGGCGAGCAGCGGAGTCGCGGTCGACGCCACATCGCCGGCTCTCTACGGCATCGCGACGCTCGCCTCGGTGATTTTGCTGTTCCTCTCGGGTCTCGAGACGAACCTCAAGATGTTCATCAAGTTCTCGTTCGTCGGGACCCTCGTGGGACTCGGCGGCGTCATAGTCTCGTTCGCACTCGGCGACCTTTGCGCAGTGTTGATGCTGCCGCATTTCTTCCAGCACTTCGCAGGACTCGCCGAAATGCCGCTCGCGCAGGCGATGACTCAGGAGGCCCCGCTCTACATGGGCATAATGTCCACCGCGACGTCCGTCGGCATCACAGCGCGCATTCTCAGCGAGAAGAAGAAGATGGACAGCGAGGAGGGCACCACCATAATGGCCGGGGCGGTGATCGACGACGTTCTCGGCCTCATAGTCCTCGCGATCGGCAACGGCATCATCGCCGCCGACCACGCGGCTGACGCGGCGGGGGCAGCGACCGGAATGAACTGGGGCGGTATCGGCTTTGTCGCCCTCAAGGCGTTCGGCGTCTGGCTTAGTGCCACCGTGGTGTGCGTCATAGCCGCGCGCAAGATCGCGAAATTCCTCAAGTCCTGCTCGACGTCGATCGCCCTCGTCTCGACGCTCGCCTTCGCCCTTTCGCTCATACTCGCCGGCTTCTTCGAATACATGGGCCTGGCGATGATCATCGGCGCGTATGTGATGGGCCTCGGACTTTCCAGAACCGATCTCAAGCACCCGATCCAGGAAATGCTCACGCCGGTATACACCTTCCTGGTTCCGGTCTTCTTCTGCGTGATGGGCATGATGGTCGACGTGTCGGCGCTTTGCTCGAAGCCGGTCCTCATGTTCGGCGCGGTATACACGGCGCTCGCGGTAGCGGCGAAGGTCCTCGGCTGCATGGTGCCTGCGATGTGCTGCGGCTTCAATATCCTGGGCGGCCTCAGAGTCGGCGCCGGCATGGTCCCGCGCGGCGAAGTCGCCTTGATAATCGCCGGACTGGGCCTCTCGCGCGGATATCTCACCCAGGAGATTTTCGGCATAGGAATCATGATGACTCTCGTGACGACGGTCGTAGCGCCGCCTGCGCTCGTCGCGCTCTTCAAACCGAAGGCGAAGGGTGTCAAGAAGCCTCAGATATCCAAGGACGGGTCGCGCGAAGTCGCGTTCGAGCTTTCCGGCCAGGACGTGGCCGAACTGATGATGGCCAAACTGCTCGCGGAGTTCCGCAACGAGGGCTTCTTCGTGACATGCCTTTCGCAGGCGGACCACATCTGGGAGGTCGCCCTCGACGCGATGGAACTGTCGATACGCCGGACCGGCAAGACGATATCGTTCGAATGCACGCCCGCCGAAGAGGCAATCGTCATGACGGCGTGGATGGAAGTCGTCAGCCAGATAAACGACCTGGCGCGGTCGATCGCCAAGCCGATTCGCCGCGACCAGGTCGAGAAGATGATCGCCGCGACCGAAGCGGCGCCGCGCGGACACGAGGCCGTCGGGCGCTACCTGCAGGGCTTTGTGATGCTGCCGGGCTTTCGCGCGTCGTCCAAGCAGGAGGCCATCGAGAAAATGGTCGCCGAAATCGCCAAGGCGTGCCCCAACCACGTCAAAGACGCGCAGGCCGCGACGGCAGCGGTCCTCAAGCGCGAGGCGTCGATGCCGACGGGTCTCGACCACGGCATAGCGGTGCCGCACGGCCGCACGCCATCGGTCCTCGGCATAGCGGGCGCGGTCGCGCTCGTGGACAATTCCGGCACGGCGGGCGGGTGCATACCGGACTACGAGACGATAGACAAGAGCCCCGTGAGCATCATTGTCCTCACGATAGCCAACGATCAGAAGCAGACGCCGTATCTGCAGCTCATGAGCTTCATCTCGCGGGCGCTGCGCGCGGAAAACGGCGCGGAGCGTCTGGCGCAGTGCAAGAGCGCCGACGAGATGAGAAAGTTCTTCAGGAACAGAAGGTAAGTGGACCGGGGCGACACGATAGCGGCGGTGTCCACCGCGCCTGGGCGGGGAGGCGTCGCCGTCATACGCGTCTCGGGTCCGGACGCTTTTGAAGTCGCGCGCCGCGTCACGGGACGCGAGCCGCGGCCGGGGCGAGTCGCATTCACGGCTTTCTTCGCGCCGGACGGCGCGGACGGCGGCCGCCGCGCCATCGACAGCGGCCTTCTGCTCGCTTTCAAATCTCCGCGGTCGTACACAGGCGAAGATGTCGTAGAGTTCCAGTGCCACGGCGGATTCGTCACGCCGCGCCGCGTGCTTGAATCGGCTCTCGCCTCCGGCGCGCGCCTGGCGCGGCGCGGCGAATTCACAGAGCGTGCATTTTTGAACGGCAGGCTCTCGTTTTCACAGGCGGAGGCTGTCATCGATCTAATCGACGCGCGAACGGCCCGCGCCGCGGATGCCGCTCTCGGCGAACTCTCGCCCGGGGCGGCCGCCGCGCCAGGCGCGACGCCGCTCGCTTCCCGCCTCGCGGCGCTGTACGGCGCGATTGTCGAGCTCGCGGCCGATATCGAGCACTCGCTGGATGTCGACGAAGGGGAACTCGCGGACGGATTCGCCGCCGGTGTCGCGAAGCGGCTCGCGGAAAACATCGAATCCGTCCGCGGCGCAGTCCGGCGTCTGCGCGAGAAGAGGATGCTGCGCGATGGCTCGCTCGTAGTTCTCGCCGGTCCGCCGAACGCAGGCAAAAGTTCTCTCTTGAACGCGCTCGCCGGGGAGGATCGCGCCATCGTCTCGGCGCCGCCGGGCACGACCCGCGACGCGATAGAAGCGTGGACCGATATCGGCGGCTGGCCGGTTAGGCTTGTAGACACGGCCGGCTTGAGGGACGGGGACGGAGTCGGCGAAATCGAGGCGGAAGGCATCCGCCGCGCCGCCGCCCTCGCCTCGCGCGCCGATGTCGTCGTCTGGCTCGACGACGGGCGCGAAGGCGCGAAGCCGCCGCCGGGCCGCGGCGAAATCGCCGTCTCTTCGAAGTGCGACTTAAGGCGCGGTCCGGGGCTGAACGTCTCGTCCGCGACAGGCGAGGGACTCGACGCGCTGCGTTCTGCCATTGTCACCCGCCTCGAGGCTCTCGCCGAAAGCGAGCCGGAGCCGGACGATGACGAGACCGCCCTCTCGGCGCTTCTGGAGACGGAGCGGATCCTTTCAGGCGCGGCCGCGACGTTCGCCGCCGCCGGCGACCTCGTCCTTTTGGGCAATGCGCTGCGGAGCGCGAGCGAAAAAACAGGCTTGCTCATAGGCGCCAGCTATACCGAAGACATGCTCTCGCGACTCTTCGACCGCTTCTGCGTCGGCAAGTGAAAGTGTTCCGGCGGCGGGGACATATTGCTCGCGGCTTCTTTGCGCGTATAGAGCCGCGCCCCCGAAATCGTCGCGGACCGGTGATCGAAAAGGAGCTGCAGCGAAAAAACCGGAGTTGAAGAACCAATTTTTCAAACCCTATTGACATAGTAATAAGGATGTGGTAAGATACCTTCACATCGGTTGAATTGTACATGTTGAATAGAGTGTTCCAACGCAACGATTGAG
>CAMOXA010000077.1 GCA_946628745.1 uncultured Verrucomicrobiota bacterium
GACAGTGCCAGAGCCTGAAACAGCGCTAGACGAGCTTTCGCTTCCCAAGGTGCCGTTAACATTGAGTATACCATCTACCACAAGACCATTGCGAGTATGCCAAGTCTTGTCTGCCGCGACAGTGAGCACCTGATTAGCCGGGACCACTATTCTTCCGCCAGAGAGGTCCGAAGCATTGCCGCTACCAGCTCCATTGAGGAAAACCTGCTTGCCCAACGCCTTGATAGAACCAGAGAACTGCGAGGCGTCCGTAAAATTCAGGAATGGACGGCAATTGCCATCGTTGATGTCCCAGAAGGTGCCAGACCCCTTCAATCCTGCAATAGTTATAGTCCTCGCCGTCCAGCCCTCATTGTTATACCAAGCATAATTTGTGGAATCATCCTGAAGAATAAGCGTCCACGGAACATTGGCGGTTGCCATATATGCTCGGACGTTCGTGAACTTGACAAAGGATTTAGCGTTACCCCATTTGTTCAAATCATTACTGGACGCATCAGTTGTATTGCTGCCAAGACAAGTAGTGACTTTTGTGTCTGTAGCTTCACCTCTTGAAGTGTCGCCGATATTTTTCACCCACACGGTTCCGACCCAACCAGACGAATTATCAAAGCCCTTTGTAGTTAAAGGCTGCGAACCATCATCATACACGACCGTACCGCCACCAGTAAATGTTGTAGCATCAAGGCGGTCGGCGTTGATTTTCAGTGTAACCAAGTCGCCGACATTGA
This sequence comes from uncultured Verrucomicrobiota bacterium, assembly GCA_946628745.1. GTDB lineage: Bacteria > Verrucomicrobiota > Kiritimatiellia > RFP12 > UBA1067 > UBA1067. Next base: position 732 of record CAMOXA010000077.1, read on the forward strand.
TGGTGGCGGCGGAAATCTTGGCGGAGCCGTCAAGCGTGAGTGTGCCGTTGCCTGTTAGATAAACGGTTCCAGACAGCGTCTTGGCCTCGCTAACCGTGTAAGTCGTGTCGCCAGAGACATCTATGATAAGGTCGTTCTCCGTGGTCTCTGGCTTAACTTCGATAATCTGGATAGCAGCAATGCAACCACGCGCAGTGGGAACATCCCCGCCCGCGCGATGTCCTACAACCGTAAGGGTAGAACCCGAAAGCGCTTCTGTCACGAGCACATTGCCGCCTTCTGCAATAGCATTGGCGCTATCCTTTGCGCCAGAATTGCCCCACGCCGTCGTGCCTTCCGTCAGGGTGCCGTTCTCATACGTGTACTTCGTACCATTAATGGTGTCGTAACCAAACGGGAGGTTCGCAGTGTCTGTCGAATGATATACAAGAACGCGATATTTGTAGTAAGGTATGCCAGTGACAGTAACAGTCGGCGTGGGATTGCCTGCATTCTCGTCGATATAGCCATGGAGAGGATTGCTCGACGGTGTGAGGAGGGAACAGTTATGGCTACCGCGTGTGCCGGAAATCGTAACACTCACACCCGACATTGCGGAAGCCGCGCCGGTGGAATCAATTGCATTAACGGTGTTGAACGTGGTGGCATTGTTGGATACGACAAAATTGTTCCAGGAAGTGCCAAGGACGGCATAGCCAGTACGACCGACGTCGGCTCCGGTCGTGAGGCCGTTGGCTGCGTCATTCGTGAAGTTGATGTTGATGGAGGGCTTGTAGGTCGCAACACTGGACGGATCGCCGTCAACCCAGTAAAGGACGATGCCTATAGAGGTCTGGACGAGTTCGCACGTACCGACAGGGTTGGTTGTCTCGAGAGTTGTCGTGCCGGTCGAGTTCACCGAAGTGATTTTCACGATCTTGACGACATCACCAGAAGAATTCTTGACCTTGATGGTTGCATCCGCTGTGAAGGTCTTGGTGGTTGATGTGAAGGAAACAAGTGTATTTGATTTGACTTCCTTTGTGCCAGAGAGCGTCACTTCAGCCTGCTTGATTATATGCTCGCCAGCAGAAATCGCACCCTCGTAAATGACTGAACCTGCGCCGGCAAGGTAATAATGGAACGGGAGTCCGCTATTTTCATTACTACCAACAGCGAGCGCAGACTTCCAGGTAACACCTCCTTCACTTGCAGAAGATATTATCAGGGGGTTGCTTCCGCCCAACTGCCCAGGCGTGGATTTTGTTATTTTTATTTTAGATTTTGAATCGGCAGTCAACCAAATATCACTATCGACTGACTGAATTTTGCTTACAGTGAAGGTAACATCCGCCCCACCATATGCGCCAACTTTCAGTAAATACCCGTCGAGCGCAGTAGTTGTCGACACTGTCTTTTCGCCATCGACTAGCGCCGATTTGAAAACTCTACCATCTGAAATATTATAATAAGGTATTTTTCCTGAATTCCAGTTTGCAGCGGCACTCCATTCTGTTGCAGTTCCATCTGTTCCGCCTGTGAAAGTATTTTCATATGTCTCTTTCTCTCCTGTGACTGGATTAGTCTTTTCGACTGCAGCCATTGCGACGAGGGGCAGGGCGAGGGCTGCCGCCGCGAAATAGCGCGTTATTCTAGTTATTATCGATTGCATAGGATTGCTCCTTTCGAATCATTGGTGTTTTCTGTGTGTAGTTGAAATCTGCGATTGAAAGCGCGAGCGCGGTGCGGGGCGGCGAGGCGCAGGGCGGGAGAGCGCGAATTTTCGGTAGTATGCCTTGACGCGCGGCAGGAGAGGTTGCAAATCGCCAGGTCTGTCGGCGATTTTGCAGTCAAATCGCCGGTAGAGTTGGCGATTTGCGATTGACGCGCGGGAGGGTTGTCGACGGAATTGAAATCACCCCTTGGCGCGACTTCATATCGAGCCTTTGGAATGGCGACATTATTTAGCGCCTTAGTCGACTGGCCTCGGCACATGATGATTCTATTTCCCCTTGCCAAGCAATTGTATCATAAACAGCCGCGCGCCGTCAATAGGCCGCGGCAGAAATTATCAATGCGCCGTCAAGCCGGATCGCCGCGAAAGTGCGATCGGGACCCGAAATTTGTCATTGACTTTTATGGGCCAAAAGCGGTATAATCACACCATTTCAAACTGTGGAGGATTGTCATGTCTGAAGACTTGCAGGGATTGCTTGAGAAAATCAACCGCGACGGCGTCGAAAAGGCGAATGCCGCCGCGGAGAAAATAATCGCCGAAGCGAAGGCGAAAGCGGCGGAAATCACGAGGGCCGCGAACGAAGAGGCGGCCAAGGCAAAGGCCGACGCCGACAAGGCGGCGAAGGACTACGCGAGCCGCGCCGCCGAGACGGTCAAGCAAGCGGCCCGCGACACGATTCTCAAAGTCGAAGCCGCGACGACCGCCATGCTGGAAAATCTCCTCGGCAAGAACGTCGAAAAGGCGCTAGCCGACGAAAAGACCGTCCGCGAGCTCGCGGCCGAAGCAGTCAAGGGCCTTGTCGCACCGGCCGAAGTCGCCGCGCCGGCGAAACTCGTCGCCGCGCTCAAGGCGCAACTCGCCTCGCAAACGAACATCAAGGTGGTGCTCGACGAATCCCTCGACGCGGGATTTGCCGTGAAGATCGACTCGGGCCGCGTCGAACACGCTTTCACCCCCGAAGTAATCGCCGCCGAACTCGCGAAACGCCTCCGCCCGGATCTCGCGGCGCTCTTGAAATGAGTTTAAGCACAGACTACATCGTGGCGAGCCTGCCACAGCTCGCTTTCGGACAGCCCGCGCCGATGGCGTGGGACGCATTCGTCGCGGCGTGCGGAGGGGCGGCGCCCGCTTCCGCCAAATGGGCCGATCTCGAGACCCAGCTCAGGAACGCGCTGGCCGAAGCGCGCGGCGGCGCCAAGTGGAAGCGTCCCGCGGCCGGCTGCTCGCTGTATTGGCGCGGCCGCGTGCTCGCATGCTTCCAGGAAAGCGATGTCGCCAGGCGCGACGCCATGATCGACAAGGTGTGGTGGGACGCCGCGGGCGAACTCACCGATCTCGCCTCGCCGCTCGGCAAGGGCGCCCTTGAAACGTACGCCGTGCGCCTGCGCATCGCCCTGAGGCGCTCGCTGATATCCAAGGACGCCGGCGGCGCGGCGTTCGACCGCCTGACGGCGGCCACCAAAAAGACCTTCTAGCCGGACACGGGTTCATAAACAAATAAAGCACTTCTCATTATGACAACAACAGGAAAGATCGTAGCGGTAAACGGCAACATGATAACCGTCGCCTTCGACGGGGCGGTAGCGCAAAACGAAGTCGGCTACGCCGTGCTGGGCGACAAGCGCCTCATGGCCGAAATCGTCCGCGTGCGCGGCACGAGATGCGACATGCAGGTGTTCGACGACACGACAGATCTCATGGTCGACGACAGAGTCGAATTCACCGGCGAACTGCTCGCGGCGGAACTCGGGCCCGGGATGCTGGCCCAAGTGTACGACGGCCTGCAGAACCCCCTCGCCGACCTCGCCAAGGAAGCGTCGAAGATATCCAGGGACGCCGGCTTCTTTCTTCAGCGCGGCATGTACCTGCCCGGACTGCCGCGCGACAGGAAGTGGGACTGGCACCCGACCGCCAAACCGGGCGACCGCGTGACGGCAGGCGACTTCCTCGGCTGGGTCACAGAAGGCATCTTCGACAACAAGCTGATGCCCGGCCACAAGATCATGGTCCCGTTCGCGTTTCGCGGCGTCTACACGGTCAAGTCCCTCGCCAAGCCCGCCGACTACCTCGTGACGGACACAATCGCCACATTGACAGACGCCAGCGGCAAGGACGTCGACGTGCAGATGCTGCAGCGCTGGCCGGTCAAGGTCCCGATCAAATGCTACACCGAACGTCTCGCCCCGACTGAAACGCTCGAAACGACGGTTCGCACGATCGACACGTTCTTCCCGGTCGCCGTGGGCGGCACGTACTGCATCCCGGGACCGTTCGGCGCGGGCAAGACCGTGCTTCAGCAGACGACGGCGCGCTATGCAAAAGTCGACGTAGTGATTTCCGCAGCATGCGGAGAGCGCGCGGGCGAAGTCGTCGAGACGCTGAAGGAATTCCCCGAAATCGTCGACCCCAAGACCGGCCAGTCGCTGATGAAGCGCACGATCATCATCTGCAACACGTCGTCGATGCCGGTCGCGTCGCGCGAGGCGTCGGTGTACACCGCAGTGACGCTCGCGGAATACTTCCGGCAGATGGGCCTCAACGTGCTGGTGCTCGCGGACTCCACCTCGCGCTGGGCCCAGGCGATGCGCGAGCTGTCGGGGCGGCTTGAGGAGATTCCGGGCGAGGAGGCCTTCCCGGCCTATCTCGAATCGCGAATCGCAGCGTTCTACGAGCGCGCGGGCCGCGTGAAGCTCAAGGACGGCTCGACAGGATCCGTCACGATCGGCGGCACGGTCTCGCCCGCGGGCGGCAACTTCGACGAGCCCGTCACGCAGGCGACGCTGAAGGTCGTCGGCGGCTTCCACGGGCTTAGCAGGGCGAGGTCCGACGCGCGCCGCTACCCGGCCATCGATCCGCTCGACAGCTGGAGCCAGTACAATTCCGTCATCGAACAGGATCGCGTCGAAAGAGCAAGATCCATTCTGCGCAAGGGCAACGAAGTCGGGCAGATGATGAAAGTCGTCGGCGAAGAAGGCACGTCGCTCGCCGACTTCACGACATACCTGAAAGCGGAGTTTCTCGATGCGGTGTATCTGCAGCAGAACGCGTTCTCCGAATTCGACTCGTCCACTCCCGTCGAACGCCAGAAGGCCATGTTCGACCTCGTCGAAAAGGCGCTCTCGACCGAATATTCTTTCGCCGGGAAAGACGAGACGAGACGGTTCTTCCTGGATTTGCAGCAGACATTCATCGACTGGAACGACAAGCCGTTCGGTTCGGACGAATTCAAATCTCTCGCGACGGAACTCGCGGCCAAGATCGACGGCGCCAAAAAGGAGTAAAAGACAATGTTCAACAACAAGGTGTACCACAAGATAGACGCGCTCTCGGGATCGATCGCGACATTGCGCGCCGAAGGCGTCAAATACAACGAGATAGCCGAGATCGAATCCCGCGCGGGGACATCCCTCGCCCAGGTCATCAAGCTCGACGGGCCCAACGTGACGCTGCAGATTTTCGCCGGCGCGAGGGGCGTCGACACCGCGGCGAAAGTGCGGTTCCTCGGCGAGACGATGAAGGTGCCGTTCTCCGACGCGCTTCTGGGCAGAGCCTTCACGGGATCGGGAGTGCCGCGCGACGGCGGCCCCGCCATCACCGAGAATCCATCGCCCATCGGCCAGCCGTCCGTCAACCCCGCCAAGCGCATCATGCCGAACCGGATGGTAAAGACGAACATCCCGATGATCGACTTGTTCAACTCGCTCGTCATATCCCAGAAGCTGCCGATTTTCGCCAAGGCAGGCGAACCGTACAACGAACTGCTCGCGCGCATAGCGCTGCAGGCAGACTCGGACGTCATCGTCATCGGCGGAATGGGGCTCAAGTACGACGAATACCTCAAGTTCAGGACGACCCTCGACAAGTCCGGCGCTCTCGCCAAGACGGTAATGTTCGTGCACACCGCGGCGGACCCGACCGTGGAGTGCGTACTCGTCCCCGACGTCTCGCTCGCCGTCGCCGAAAAGTTCGCTCTTCAAGGCAAGGACGTGCTCGTTCTTCTCACCGACATGACCTCGTTCGCGGACGCGAAAAAGGAAATCGCCATTACGATGGAGCAGATACCTTCGAACCGCGGATATCCGGGCGATCTGTACTCCCAGCTGGCGGCGCGCTACGAGAAAGCCGTGGACTTCGACGGCGCCGGCTCGATAACGATTCTGGCCGTCACGACCATGCCCGGCGACGATGTCACCCACCCGGTCCCCGACAACACCGGCTACATCACCGAGGGCCAGTTCTACCTGAGAAACGGACGCATCGAACCGTTCGGCTCGCTCTCGCGTCTCAAACAGCAGGTCAACAAAGGCGTCGACAAGTTTGTCGATGTGGACGGCAAGCGCGTCAACATCAACAAGACGCGCGAAGACCACCGCACGATCATGGACGCCATGATCAAGCTCTACTCGCAATACAAGGAAACCGTCGAGAAGCAGTCGATGGGCTTCAGGATGTCGGCGTGGGATCAGAAACTGCTCAAGTACGGCGCGATGTTCGAAGAGAAGATGATGGACCTCTCGGTCAACATCGATCTCATAGACGCGCTAGACCTCGGCTGGAAGATTCTCGCCGAATGTTTCGAGCGCGGCGAAGTCGGCATCCCGTCCAAACTGAGCGACAAGTTCTGGCCGAAGACGCAGGCCTAGGCCGCGGA
>CAMOXA010000078.1 GCA_946628745.1 uncultured Verrucomicrobiota bacterium
ATGGACTTATACACCGCGATTATTGCGAGATAGGAAGCGAAGTCCATATCGACATGTTTGACGATCGTCTTGAAATATCCTCTCCAGGTGGTATGCCCAGCGGCGATCTTGTCCAACAGCTCGACTGGATGAATGTGACTTCCGTACGGCGCAATCCGGTTATAGCCGATTTGTTCCAACGGCTCGATCTGATGGAACGCAGGGGAAGTGGATTCAAGAAGGTTCTTGACGCATACGCTTTTGAGTCCGAGAAGCGCGGGGTTTCGATAAAGCCGGAGTTTCGATCTGCCCGATCGTCGTTTTTTGCAGTCCTGCCAAACTTGAATTACGGGCTCTCCATAGGTCAAGCGGCAGGTCATGTAGCAGTCCAAGCAGCAGACCATGTGAGTGACCATGTGACAGGTTATGTCGACGACGGTTCAAATCTTGTGTTGCAGGAGGCTGCAAGCAACATTCCGGGCAATGCGGCAAGGTTGGTGCGCATACTGAAGTCTGATATGGATATTCATGAAATCATGAAGAGGATAAAGTTGTCGAGCCGAGGGCATTTGCGCAAAACGGCCTTGATTCCAGCAGTGGAAGCGGGGCTTGTCGAAATGGCGCAACCCGATTCACCGCGTTCTCCCACCCAGAAGTACCGTCTCACTGCAAAGGGTCGAGAACTGTTTGCATATTACACTGGGATTGGAACGGATGCAATGTCCGACAGCACACAGTCTAGTCGCTCTGCCGCTATCACCAATACTATCACCAATACTATCACCAAAACTATAAGCAAAACTAGTACCGAAACTATCAGCAAACAGGCTGAGAAAATTTTGAATGTCTTGGCTGGGGATGGCCACATCTCTGCACAACAACTTGCGCATATTCTAGGATTGTCGGTGCCTGGCATCAGGTATCATCTTAATCTGCTGACAAGAAAGTCGTTGATAAAGAGGGTCGGCAGTTCCAAGGCCGGCCATTGGGAGGTCGTGAAGTAAGGGGCCAAGCAAGAAAAAAACGACAGGTGTACTTGCATTTCTCCGCGAATTTCGGTATCATATACATTGTTCTTCATACGTAAAAGGAGACGACATGACATTCGCTTTCATACAAAACATGGGACCAGTCCAGCTTCTCATCTGCCTCGCGGTGCTGTTGCTGCTTTTCGGCGGCAAGAAGATACCCGATCTCGCCCGTTCGCTCGGCAAGGCCAAGGGCGAGTTCAAGAAGGGCCTCGCCGAGGGAGAGAGGGACGACGACGCGAAACTCGCCGCGCCCCAGGAGCCGAAGTCTCTCGAAAACCAGGCTTGAGCCCGACAGGGAGGCCGCTGATTGACGGACCTCGTACGCGAACGCCTTAAAACCGTCCCCAACCGCCCCGGATGCTATCTCATGCGAGATCGCCGGGGCGTGATAATCTATGTGGGCAAGGCGAAGAATCTCCGCCGCCGCGTATCGAGCTACTTCCGGCCCGGCGCGAGGCATCCGCCGAAAGTGCGCTCCATGGTCGACACGGTCTGGGACTTCGAGTTCATGACCGTGAAGAACGAGGCGGAATCGCTTCTCACCGAAGCGGCGCTGATTAAAAAATACAAGCCCCATTTCAACATCCTGATGCGCGACGACAAGCGCTATCTCGCGCTCAGGGCCGACGGGTCGGCGCAATGGCCGCGCTTCACGTGCGTGAGAATCGTGCGCGACGACGGCGCGCGGCACTTCGGTCCGTTCCCGTCCAGTCCGGTCGTCAGAGCTGCGAAAGATTTCGTCGAAAAGCGCTACGGGATACGCTCCTGTTCGGCGATATGCCCCGACGCGGAAACTCACGAACACTGCATGGCGGACGTGATACGCACATGTTCCGCGCCGTGCCTCGGCCGCATTTCGCAGGACGAATACCGCGCCCGCTTCGAGGAGGCCTGCGCATTTCTGGACGGGAAGCGTCCCGCCGTCATGGGAGAAGTCGAAGAGCGCATGCGCGCCGCGGCGGCGAAGGGAGACTTCGAGGACGCCGCGCGCTGGCGCGACACGCTGTTCGCCCTTAGGGAAATGACAAAGTCCCATTTCGTGCGAAAGTCGCCCGAAATGCGCCGCGACGACGCGCTGGCGGGAATTGCGGAACTCGCCGGGGCGATAGGCCTGGCCAAACCGCCGCGCATAATAGAGTGCGTCGACATATCCAATCTTTTCGGCAAGCACAACGTCGCTTCACTAGTTGTCGCGCGCGACGGGCTGCCGGACCGCAGGTACTACCGCCATTTCAAGATAAAGACATTTGCCGGCGCGGACGATCCGCGCGCGATGTACGAAGTAGTCCACCGTCGCTACGGACCGGACTCCACGCTGCTCGCCACGTCTCCGCGCGCCGACCTCTATATTTGCGACGGCGGCATAACGCAGCTCAGGGCCGCGCGCGCGGCGTTCGCCGAAATCGGCGTGACCGACATACCGACCATCGGGCTCGCCGAGCGTCAGGAGGAGATCGTACTCGACGACGGCCGGGACAACCTCATGCTGCCGCGAGACTCGCAGGCGCTCTTCGTCTGCACGCGGCTCAGGGACGAGGCGCACCGCTTCGCGATAACCTACCATAGAAACCTGAGAGAGAAGTCGATAAGAGAATCGGTTCTGGACGAAGTGCCGGGAATCGGCGAGTCGAAGAAGGCAAAGCTTCTAAAGGCGTTCAAATCGATATATGGTATCGCCCGCGCGACAGAGGGAGAGATCGCGTCGGCGGCCGGCGTCGGCGCGGCTGTTGCGGCAGAGGTCCTCAAGGTGGCGCGTTCCGCCGCCGGCGAAAAGGGCGTTTGACCGCTTGTTTCACGGTGATTTTTGCGTGAATTTCACGCCGCAACTCTCTGCAATGTAGTATAATAGCGTCAGTCAAGCAGTCAATACAAGAAGGAGTTCAGATGCGAAAACATCTTGCAACAGTGCTGGCGGCGTCGTTCGCCGCAGTTCACGGCGCCGCTTCGCCAGCCGGCGCGCGCTCCGGCGCGGACATACTGTTGCAAGGCGAGACGGCGACGGCGGCCGCGTCGCTTTCGCTCGGCGGCCTCGCACGCGTCAAGGTCTTCGCCGCATCGCCGGTATCGCTGGCGGGTTTGGATCCCGCTGATTTGAATCTCGAAATGGATATTCGCGTAACGCGGCACGACGGCGCGACGGGCGGAGACTCGCTCAAATACGTCAGAAACGGCTTGGTCTTTTTGCGCGACAGCAGCGGGGCGGAGGTGTTTCGCGGCGATTCGCCGGTGCAGACTGCAGTGCCGGAGGCGTTCCGGAGGGCCGGGGAATGGATGCCGGCGGCGTACTCGCTCAAAGCGCTCAAGCCCGGCGCCGGCGAAATCGCGTCGGTGGAGGTCTGGGAATACAACGACAGCGCCAAGGAGGGCGTTCGCACCGGAATCTCCTACGAGGTGCGCAACATCCGCCTGACGCGAAAAGACAGATTGCTGGAGTCCATGGTCGCGGCGGTGGAGAGCAAGCGGCCCGTGACGTTCTGCAATCCGCTCGACCTCGAATACATGATTCAGCGCGGCAAGCGCCAGCCGGACGGGCGGACGACTGACGTGTACTGCGAGTCGGCGGATCCGGCGCTGGTGCCGTTCAAAGGCGAATACTGGCTTTTCGCTTCGCACGGCGAGGGGTATTGGCATTCGAAAGACATGGGCAGGTGGCGGTTTGTCCCGGTGGACGTGACGAAGCCGGTCCTGAGCGAGTTCCGCCGCTACGCTCCGGCGACATGCGTAATCGGCGAGTGGCTGTATCTGACGCATTCGGAAGGCGGGCGGATCCTAAGGACGAAGAATCCGGCGGACGCGTCGTCCTGGGAGGATGTCGGCTGGCCGCAAGGCTGGGCCGACCCGGGGATGATATACGACGATCCGGCGACGGGCGGCGACGGGTATGTGTACATTTACAAAGGGCTGTCGCACCGCGATCCGATCCGGGTGGCGAGGCTTGACCCGAAAAACGGCATGAAAATCGCCGGAGTTTCGGATATGGACTGCGCGTGGCCGGACCAGTTGAACCGCGGGTTCGAGGTGCCCGGCGACTTCGGCGACAACTACGGCGGGAAGGATACGCAGGAGGGCGCGTGGCCTGTGAGATTCAACGGCCGGTATTATCTTATGTGCGCGGTGCCCGGCACGCAGTACGCCACATACTGCGACAACTGCTACATCGCCGATTCTCCGCTCGGTCCGTTCAGGTTCTGCGAGAACAGTCCTGTCGTATGGAAGTCCACCGGATTCGTGCAAGGCGCGGGCCACGGATGTCTGACGCGAGACGCGAAGGGGCGCTGGTGGAGAGTCGAGACGTGCAGGCTGACGGGGTTCAACAGGAGGCTCGCTATGTTCCCGGCGATGTTCGACGAAGCCGGCGACACGTACACCAACACCATGCTCGGCGACTGGCCGATGTACGTGCCGATGGCGTCCAAGGCGCCGTTCGAGCGGCCGGGTCCGGCGTGGGGGCTTCTCTCTCGCGGCAGGCGCGCGACGGCGTCGTCGAACGCGTACGGGGCGAAATGCGCCTTCGACGAAGACATGACGACCGCATGGGTGCCGGCGAGCGACGCGCCGGGCGAGTGGCTCGCAGTCGATCTGGGCAAAGTCTGCGCGGTGAGATCCGTGCAGGTCAATTTCCGCGACCTTGAAGCGCAATCCGGCGGACGCGAAAACGACTGGGCGTACCGCTACACTCTCGAGTTCTCTCGCGACGGGCGCGAGTGGCGGACTTTCGCCGACCGCTCTCATGCGAAGACGCTTCGCCATCACGAATACATAGAGCTTGAGAAGCCCGTCGGCGCGAGGTATATGAGGCTGACGAACAAGAGCGGCGAAATCCCCGGCGGGGCGCTGCTGGCCGTGAGCGGACTGCGCGTGTTCGGCGACGGCGGCGTCGCCGCGCCTGCGCCGGTCGATTGCTCGCTCGTGAAGGTCGAGCGCGCTAAAGACGACAACCGCAAGGCGAGAGTTGCATGGCCCGCGGCGGCCGGCGCCGAAGGCTACATCGTGAGACACGGCATCGCGCCGGACAAGCTGTACACCCAGGACCAGGTGTTTGGAGAGACGGAATATACAGTGCGCGCTCTCAACCGCGGCGTCGACTACTGGTTCGCGGTGGATGCGTTCAACGCGGGCGGCGTCGCGCCGGCGGCCGGCCGGCCGGCGCCCGTCCCGGCGACGGAAGCGCGCGTGGAAGGGTGCGACATGTGCGGGGACAGTCCCTCGCCGGCGATCGAGGGGCGGCTCGCAGGCGTCGAAACGCACGAGGCCGAGGCGGCGGAGCATGCGGGCGCCGGGGTGCGCGGCGAGTACGACGTCAGAGCGTCGGGCGCGGCGGCGCTTTGGGGGCTCGGACCGAAGGGGACGCGCGCCGTGTTCAAAGGAGTCCGCGCCCCGTCTGCGGGCGCCGCGAAGCTGCGCGTGTCATACTCAGCGCCTTTCCCGGCCAGAGTGCGGATATCCATCGACGGGAAGAACCCGCGCGAAACGACTCTAAAGGCGACAGGCGGATGGCCGACGTACAGGACGGTCGACGTGCCGCTCGACGGAGCGCGGCCCGGCGGAGAGAACACCGTGGCGATAGAAGGCTGCGGCGATGGATTCCACCTCGACTTCATACAGCTGCACGGCGAATGACGGTTTCACACATGCAAAGGAGCAACATATGAAACGAATGGCGATTACGGCGGGCGCTGCGCTCGCGGCGGCAACGGCTTTTGCCGCGCTTGAAGAGATAGAGCTGAAAGACTGGAGACTCCAGGACGCGACAGTCGTCGAAGAGCAGGCCAGAAAGGAAGGGTGGTACAGGCAAAACTCGGCAAAGCAGCCGACGGAAGGCGAGAAACTGTCGCTGAACGGATTCGACCCGAAAGGATGGTACAAGGCGACTGTTCCGGGAACAGTGCTGACGACGCTTGTCGACAATGGCGTCTACCCCGAGCCGACATACGGCGAGAACAACCGCCCGGAGATCATACCGGAGACGCTAAACCAGAAGGACTGGTGGTACAGGACGAAAGTGCGCGTGCCGGACAGCTTCAAGGGCAAGACCGTCTGGCTCAATTTCGACGGAATCAACTACCATGCCGAGATATGGGTGAACGGACGCATAACGGGGCGCATGACAGGCGCTTTCAAGCGGGCCTCGTTCGACCTCGCCAAAAGCGGCGACGCAAAGGCCGGCAAGGACATATCGATTGCAGTAAGGATTTCGCCCCAGCCCACCGCGGGCGTGCCGAGCGAACACACGATGGGCACGACAGGCGGGCCGTGCGGCGGCGTCGCGCGACTCGACGGGCCGGTGTTCGGGTGCTCGGTCGGCTGGGATTGGCTCAGCGGCGTTAGAGATCGCGAGGCCGGACTGTGGCGAAAGGTGACGCTGTCTGCGACAGGCGACGCGAAGCTTCTCGACGCGCAGGTCGTGACAGACTTGCCGAACAGGCCGAAACTGGACGTGGCGACCGTGAATGTGAACGTGCCGGTCAGGAATCTCGGCGAGAAGCCGGTCGAGGGCGCGGTCACGGTCGCCTTCGACGGCGTGAAGGTCGGGAAAAAGGTTTCGCTCGGCGGCTGGGAGACGAAAACGGTCGCGTTTTCGCCGGCTGAATTCGCGGCGCTCGAAGTGAAGCGTCCGAAGGTGTGGTGGCCCAACGGACTCGGCGAGCCGGCGCTGCACGACATGACGATCACGCTCACGGCGGGCGGCGAGGCGAGCGATGAGAAAAAGCTCAGGTTCGGCATTCGAAAGTACGACTACTTCGCCGGCGGAAAGAGCGAGTTCGCGCTTGCCGTAAACGGAGTGAGAGTCTTCATGCGCGGCGGCAACTGGGGTCTCGACGAGATGCTCAAGCGCGTCAGGGCCGAGAGAATCGACGCGCAGGTGAGACTGCACCGCGAGGAGAACTTCAACATGATACGCGACTGGGGCGGAATGAGCCAGAGCGACGAACTCGCGGACGCGTGCGACAAGTACGGCATCATGCTGT
>CAMOXA010000079.1 GCA_946628745.1 uncultured Verrucomicrobiota bacterium
TCGCAGACGAATACAAAGTGAACCTCGACGTGTTCGAGGGTCCGCTGGATCTGTTGCTGTACCTGATACGCCGCGAAGAGCTGGACATATACGACATACCGATCGAGCACATAGCCTCGGAGTACATGAAGTTCATCGACGAGGCGAGAACGCTCAATCTCGATATCGCCGGCGAGTTCATTGTGATGGCCGCGACGCTGATGGTCATCAAATCGCGCATGCTTCTGCCGGTTGACCGGCGCAACGCCAACGAGGATTCCGCCGAAGACTGGGTCGACCCGAGGCTTGATCTCGTCCGTCAGCTCGTCGAATACAAGAAATTCAAAGACGCCGCGCTGCGCCTGGAGTCGATGGAGGCGATGCGCGCGAACAGCTTCGATTACGGCGGCGGACGGCCGAAGTTCGAGAAGACGGCGGCGGACGCACTGGCCGCGCTGGCGAATCTCGATCTGTACGACCTGCTGACCGCGTTCCAGGATGTCCTCGCCCGCGCCAGCGAGATTCCGCACGAGGAATTGAAAGGCGTCAGGTTTTCCGTCCCGGACAAGATGGATTACGTGCTGGAGCGCACGCGCAGCGAAGGGCAGGTGTCGTTCGTCACGCTGTTCGCCGAGGATGCGCCGAAGGGCGAGATAATAGTCACGTTCCTGGCGTTGCTGGAGCTGTTGAGACAGCACCGCGTCATCGTGTACCAGAACGCGGCGTTCCACGAGATTACCATTCTGCCGTCGAAAGAGATGCCGGACGACAAGCCATTGGAAAGGCCAGACGATTATGAGTGATGGGGTGAAGATTCCGCTGCCGCGCAGCTTGCAGGAGATTGTCGGCTCGCTTCTTTTCGCGAGCGAGACGCCGCTTACCGCGGGAGATCTCAGAGCCGCGGTAAAAGCGGTCGAGCCGGAGGAAGGCGAGAACGCCGAGGTTATGGAGGTGTACAAGACATGCACTTCCCGCGAGATCGACGAGGCCTTGAAGGGCCTTTCCAAGGCGTTGGACGTGGCAGGGTGCGGCTTTCAGCTCGTGTGCACGGGCGGCGCTTACAGACTGCAGACCGTCCCGAGCTGCGGACGCTACGTCAGGGCGATGCTCAAGCTCGACCGTCCGAGCCGACTGGGACGCGCTTCGCTGGAGACGCTCGCGATCATAGCCTACCGCCAGCCGATAACGAAGAGCGAGGTTGAGGAAATCCGCGGCGTCGACGTGTCGGCCAATGTGAAGACGCTTATGGACTTGCAGCTCATAAGGCTCGTCGGCAAGTCCGAACTGCCGGGGCATCCGTTTCTGTACGGCACCACGCCTCTTTTTCTTGAGCATTTCGGCCTGTCGTCGCTGCAACAGCTGAACGAGCTGGATCCGACGCTGCAGCGTTCGAATCCGCGGGCAAAGGCCGCCGCCTACAAAAAGCCCGTCAAAGAGGAGAAGACCGAGCTTGAACAGTCGGCGGAGGCCGCGGCGGAAGAGGCGGCCGCGCCGTCGTCAGACGAGGAAACTGCGGCTGGCGGCGAAACTTCGGCTGGAGACGCCCCCGCCGCGGAATCCGGCGAGACGGCTGTCCAGCCCGGCCTTTTTGTCGACGCCGCCGGAGGCGACGACGATGTATTCATCGATGACACGCCCGACGAGTTCGACGACGATGATGATGACGACGACGGGGACGAGGAGGAGAATGAAGATGACGAGATGTAGAACTCTTGCCGCCGCGGCCGCCGCGCTTGCTCTAGGCGCATGCGACCGCATCGAACGCGATGGCATGGGCGCGGAGCGCGCCGACAGCCTCTACCAGGCCGCCGTGGCGGACTACACCGCCGGACGCATCGACGCGGCTGCGGCTGGTTTCGAAAAAGCGGTCAAGGCCAGTCCCGGCAATGCCAGCGCGCGTTTCCAGCTGGCGGTGCTTCTGCAGGACGGCCGGCACGACTATCTCGGTGCGCTTTGCCATTACCGCGATTACATGATGCTCGCCCCCGAGAGCGACAAGGCGAGTCTCGCCCGTGACCGGATGGAGAATTGCGAGAAGCTTCTGGCCGCCGAGTTCGCCAAGAAGTACAATCTCGGCGACAGCGCCGCGCTGCAGTCCGAAATCGACACACTCAAGGCCAGCCTGGACGAGGCGGTCAAAGGGCGGACGGACTGCGAGGCGAAACTGGCCGACGCCGAGAACAGAGCGAAAACGCTCGAACGCGAACTTGAGAAAATGCGCGCCGTCTTGAAACGCATGGGCGACGACGAAGACGGCACGGTGGCACCGAGGGCGGTCGCCGTGAAAGACGAAACGCCGGACGATGGAGCGGCGGCGGTGCCGGGCCATGTCGCCGAGGCCGCGGCGCTTCTCGCCGAGGAGGATTCTGTCGCCGAGCTGGCTCTCAACCCGGAGGCCAAAGCCCTGTTGGAGGAAGAAGAACGCGAGGAAGCCGAACGGGCGGGCGCTGGCCCTGTTGCGCTCCCGGCCCGAACCGGCGCTGAGCCGACCGGTCCGAAACTCACCGAATTCGGCAGGAGTTTCGGCGGCGGCGAGGCGGCGAAGGATTCCGGACCGCAGTATTATATCGTACAGGAAGGCGAGACGCTCGGACAGATCGCCCTCAAATTCTACGGCCGCAAGAAGGCTTGGCCGAAAATACAGCAGGCGAACAAAGCGACTATCTCTTCGGACGGCAAGGTCAAGGCCGGACAGAAGATATTGATACCGTGACATGGGCAGGATAACGCCAGAGATGCTGCGCGCCTCGCACGCCTACACGAAGTCGAAAGCCCCGTGGCGCATTGATACATGCAAGGACGACGCCGACGGCCAGTACCGCGGCGGCAGGTTCGGCAAACGGCTCTTCCACTATCTTTCCGGCGGCGGAATGCGAATCTTCGGACGGACCGTGCGCCAGGAGGAGGCCGAAATCAAGCGCACCAGATTTCTGTTTTTTGCCGCCGCACTCGGCGCGGCATGGCTTTATTTCATGATATGACAAAAAGGAGAACAAGGAAATGACAAAGAAAGCAGCAGTCACATGTATGGCCGTAATGGCGGGTTTCACGGCGGTCGCCCAGGCGCCGGGAGGGCGCGAAGCATTTCTCAAGCAGCAGGCTTACGAGGAAATGCAGCGCGTCTCGGGGCAGATGGACGTTTTGGAATCGAACCACAACGCGCTCGCCGAACGTGTCGCCCGGCTGGAAGGCGGCGGTGGCGAAATCGCCGCGCTCAAGGCGGAAATCGCCGCTTTAAAGGCCGAGCTCGGCCGCGTAAGGTCTGAGATGCAGAGCCAGCGTCAGGAAATCGTCGCCGATATCGTCAAGCGCATCAAGAGCGTGACGCCGCCGCCGGCTCCGCATCCCGTCCGCACGGCCCCGCAGAACAATGAGCCGGTCGAAGAATACACCGTCCGTTCCGGTGACACTCTCTCGCTCATATCGCAGGCGTTCGGGACGACGGTCGGCAAAATCAAGGAGCTCAACAACTTGAAGTCGGACGGCATCCGCGTCGGACAGAAGCTTGTCGTGCCGGGCCAGACGTCAAAGGGTCGCTGAGAAGGGAGAATCGTCACATGAAGATACTTGTCGTAGGAAGCGGCGGCCGCGAACACGCCATCGCCTGGAGACTCGCCAACGATCCTGTGCGCCACGAACTGTACTGCGCGCCCGGTAACGCCGGCACGGCGGCCGTCGCGATCAACGTGCCCGTAGGCGCCGAAGACGTTGGCGCGATCGCGAAGTGGGCGCGCGAGAACAACCCCGACCTCGTCGTCGTCGGCCCCGAAGCCCCGCTGGTCAAGGGATTGGTAGACGAACTGACAAAGCTCGGCATACCCTCTTTCGGACCTGTCGCCGCCGGCGCCCGCATGGAAGGCTCTAAACGTTTCGCCAAAGAAGTCATGCGCGCCGCAGGCGTGCCGACGGGCATGGCCGAGGTGTTTACCGACCCCGTCGCAGCGAAGGCGGCCCTCGCCAAGTTCGGCCTGCCGGTGGTGATCAAGGCCGACGGACTCGCCGCCGGCAAAGGCGTCGTCGTCGCGGAAACCGCGGCTGAAGCGGAAGCCGCAATCGACGACATGCTCGTCGCCAACAAGTTCGGCGCGGCGGGCGCCGAAGTCCTTGTCGAGGAATTTCTCGATGGCGAAGAGTGCTCGATTCTCGCGATGACTGACGGCGAAAACGTCGTCCTCCTCCCTAGCTCGCAGGATCACAAACGCATATTTGACGGGGACAAGGGGCCTAACACCGGCGGAATGGGCGCGTATTCCCCGGCGCCTGTCGTTACGGCGGACATGTTGCCCGAAATCAAGGACAAAATCGTCGTGCCCGTCGTCCGCGAACTCAAGAAGCGCGGCATCGTCTACCGCGGCATTCTCTACGCCGGGTTGATGATTGCGCCTCAAGGCGGCAAGGTCGCGCTCTCGGGCTCGAGAATAAACGTCGTCGAGTTCAACGCCCGCTTCGGCGATCCGGAGACCGAAGCCGTCCTGCCTCGCCTTGGCGGAGACTTCTCCAAGGCGCTTCTGCACGCGGCTACAGGACGTCTTGAAGACGGCGACATCGTCGTGAAAGACGAAGTCGCGGCGACGGTGATAGTCGCTTCCGGCGGATATCCCGGTTCATACGAAAAAGGCAAGCCGATAAGCGGCCTGGAGCGTGCCGGCGAGGTCGCGACGGTCTTCCACTGCGGCACGAAGAAGGGCGAAAACGGCGAGACTGTAACGTCCGGCGGACGTGTCCTCAGCGTGACCGGGTGCGGCGCGAACTTGCGCGAAGCCGTCGACCGCGCCTATGCCGGCGTCGCCAGAGTGTCCTTCGACGGCATGTTCTACCGTCGCGACATTGCGCACCGGGCGTTCGAGCGGGGTTGAGCCTTTGAAAATAGCATCGCTTGCAAGCGGCAGTTCTGGCAACGCCTATTGCGTGGAATCCGGCGGGGATGTCCTGCTTGTCGATTGCGGCATATGCTGCCGCACTCTCCTCAGCCGCTGCCGCGCTGCCGGGATAGACCCCCGCCGCATCGTAGCGGCGGTGTTCACCCACAACCACGACGACCACGTGAAAGGGCTGGCGACGTTCCATAAGCGCTTCCCCGGCGTCGAACTCTACGCCAACATAATGACGGCCGACGCGATCTCCGCCCGCACGGGTGTCGGTGCCGACGAGTTCATCTTGTTCGAAAACGGTCAGTCTTTCACGGTCGGTCCGTTCGATATCAAGCCGTTCTCGATACCCCATGACGTCCCCGATCCTGTCGGATATCTCGTCCGCGCCGAGGGCGTCACGTACTTTCACGCCACGGATGTCGGCGCGCCGCTGGATTCCATAGGCGTCAATCTCGCGGCGGCCGATGTCGCAACACTGGAGTCCAACCACGATCCCGTCATGCTCATGCAGAGCAACCGGCCGGAGGCGCTCAAGCGGCGCATACGCGGCGACAGGGGCCATCTCGCCAACGACGACGCGGCGTATCTTGTCAGGCGTTTCGCATCTGCGCGGCTCAAACGGCTCGCGCTCGCCCACCTTTCGCGGGAATGCAACGCGCCCCACCTTGCCGAGGCCGCGATGCG
Organism: uncultured Verrucomicrobiota bacterium; assembly: GCA_946628745.1. Taxonomy (GTDB): domain Bacteria; phylum Verrucomicrobiota; class Kiritimatiellia; order RFP12; family UBA1067; genus UBA1067. The sequence continues at coordinate 5,535 of CAMOXA010000079.1, forward strand.
CGCGGCGCTCCGGGAGATGGGGCGGTGCGATGTCGAGCTTTCGCTGCTCGATCAGGACGATGTTTCTACTTGGTCGTATCCACGGGCTTGAGGACGAGGCATTGCGTTCTGACCTCGTGGCGGTTCACCAGCAGCAGGCTCCATGACGAATCGTCGTCTGTGGAGGTGGTCAGATTGGTTATGCGCCTCGATCCGATGCGGTCGAGTGCATGGTTGAGCGAGACGAGGTTGTTGTCGATCGTCGCCTCGTCGGCGAACATCCTGATGTTGAAGTCGTCCATGATGTCCTCGTCGCCTTCGGTCCATGGCCGCCCAGTGCAAATCGGTATGAAGCCGAGGAGCTGGTAGGAGAAGTTCTGCGTCAGGAACGACGCGATGGGTGTCTCGCCGTCTTCGGTCTTGGCGGGCGACTTCCAGCGCGCGATTTCGCTGTAGGAGCTGATGCTGCACCCGGAAAGGGCCAAGGCGGCCGCCGCGGATAAAAAGAAAGCCTTGCACGATTTTTTCATAGCGACTCCTCCTTGCTGTCGCGGGGAACCAGAATGGCCGACACGCTCATTCTCGACATGTTGAACAGAAAGCCGATGATGCCTTCGTAGGATGCACAGCCGAACGACAGGTCGGAGTCTGAATAGATGATATCCATCAGATCGCAGTTTCGCGAGTCGGCGATTTTCTCGAGCGCGTTCTGCAGCTCGTTGATGCCGACCTGGTCGCTGAAGAAATGGCAGCCGCCTTCTATCGATTTTTTCTTGTCGTTCCACCTGAGGTCGCCGGTGGCGATCGGCAGGGTCCACAGCATGTAGAACCCGTCGGTCTGGATGACGACGAGTTGAGGCGATTCGGCTTCGCTACCTTTGACTTCCACGCCGTCCAGCATGCCTGGCGACGAATACGATACCGTTGCGCATCCTGGGGCGAATGCCGCCGCGGTCAGCATGGCGGAAGCGAACAGGGCCTTGCACCCCGCCCCGGACTTCCTGCTTGATGTTGTTCGAGTTGACACGGAATCTCCTTCGTATAGATTTTATTTTAACGAAAACGCGAAACATTATATCGCGTTCGCCGCGTTCTGTCAAGGGTTGGCGAGTCGAGTTGATCGTCCTTCTGCGGTGCATGTCTCGCCGGCGTGCGGCTTGATTCGATGCAACCATGGCAGACGCGCGTTATATCCTCCCCGGCCGAGAACGGGCTTCTCGCCACATTGCGCCGCACGGTTTGGTCCAGCGAGACAGGCGTTCATGTAACCCGCTACCCCACACCTTCAAACCGTTTTGTCTAGGATGCTTACGGTAAAGTCTATATAGGCTTTTACATAAACCCTATATAGGCTTTACCCCAAACCCTATATAGGCTTTACCATAAACCCTATATAGACTTTTACCAAAACCCTATATAGACTTTTGTATAAACCCTATATAGACTTTGCATAAAACCCTAT
>CAMOXA010000080.1 GCA_946628745.1 uncultured Verrucomicrobiota bacterium
CGGACAACGTAGTCGGCGGCAGACTCGCCGCGGAGCGGATCGTGAGCGCAGGTCACCGCTGCCTTGCGTTTATCGGCGACCTCGTGGCCGATACGGTTCGCGAGCGCTGGAGCGGATTCTCGAAGCTCGCCGCCGATCTGACGGGGGAGATTCCGCTCAAGTACGATGTGAAGGGCGAGGATCGACTCGGCGACTGGGGGACGGAGGTGCGCTCCGCCGTCGTACGCATCGTGAAGCGCAAGGTGCGTCCGACCGCCGTCTTCTGCTCGTGCGACGCGATTGCGCGGCACGCGATGAGGGCATTTGCGGCAGTCGGCATTTCGGTTCCGGGCGACATTTCGCTCGTCGGATTCGACGACGACCCGATTGCCGAGTGGACGACTCCCGCGCTCACGACCGTCCGCCAGGATTTTTCGGCGATGGGCCGCGAGGCGGTAAAGGCGCTTGTCGCGCGGATCGCGAAGCCCTACGGGCAGGGCGCTACGGTCGCCGTGCCGGTGGAATTTGTCGCAAGGGAGTCTCTGGCCAGAATCAAAACACGGTGACAATCAAATACTTTCAAGCAGGCACATCAAAAACAACGGAGGAAACATATGAAAAAGACAGTAGCGGTTTTGCTTCTCGGCGGCGTATTCGCCGGGGCGCACACGATCAAAGCGGAAACAGGCTGGAACACCAACGACGGCGGGTCGTTGCAGTTCCTCGATCCCGCCAACTGGAACGAGGGCGACATCAACGGAATTTTCCCAGCCGGCTGGGCACCGACTGCCGTGCTAAGCCTTCGCCTCACGAACGATTGGACCGGAACTCTGACGTTTCAGGGCAGCGTCGCCAAGGATACGACGTTCTACGGACGTTCGGACAACGACTCGAAGGCGCAGAACAGAACCATCGCACTGGACGGCGACATTCTTGTCCAGCCCTCTGCATCCGACGGTAAACTCGTATTCGATGCGACGGTCGGCTTCGATCTCGGCGGCGAGACGCGGTCGTTCCTCTACTATGCGCCATCGACTAAAGTGACGGCGGACAAGTTCCGTGTTTCCGGTCCTATTGCAAACGGCAATCTGATTCTCGGCGGCTACGGTGCGGGCATGACCCTCGTTGGAGATGCCGCAGTCGGCGGCGATGTCACCGTACTGCCGAACACGACGCTTGTCGTAAACTGGGCGACACCGGGCTCCACTGTACGCCGCGCTAATGATGTGGAACTCCATCGCGCGACTTTTGCTGTCAGTGCCTATCGTGGCGATGATACGTCGGTGATTGACGCGTTGCGCGTGTCTGGAAAGGATGCTGCCGGCGTTTCTGTCCTTACGCTCGCGCACAACAATCACGTCGGCACGCTTTACGCAGATTCGCTTAACATCTCCGATGGCGGAACGCTGGCAGTTATGGCTAACGACCTTGGTGCCGCAGCTGACGCGGCGACGCGCCTCCGGTTCGCAAATGCCCCTGCGCTTGCAGGCGATGCCGGCGCATCCGGAACGCCCGGCGCGGCTGTTCTGCCCGGCGTCGTAATCGGCACGGCGGCCAACGCGTTGCCGACGGGCACTATCAACAACAGCGAGAACTACAACGGACTCTTTCTCGCGACCTACGACGCAGAGGTTGGTGTACGCCGTCTTTCCGATGACGAAATTGCGTATGACGTTTCAGGTACGGAAGCCGTCAATCTTGTCGTCACCAATGGTGCACCACTCGCGATCTCCGGCGATGCCGAGGTCAATTCGCTGCAGCTTGTCGCGAGACATTACCGCCACGCCGTCCCGGAGATTTCTGGAGACGGGACGCTGACTGTGAAGAGCGGCATGATTCTCATGACGGTACCGAAGAACGGTGCGAACTTGGATGTCGGCGTCGATTTCGGCGCGGTGCAGGGGCGGTTCATTGCTGTCGGCCCCTACGGCGAACAGGCGAAGATTCTCAAATCTGTCCACGGCACAGGCGGACTGGTGTTCTCGAAGGGAATGGCGACATCCTTCGACACGACAGTTATGCCCACGTCCAGCGCGCGTGGTTTTGCTGTTTCTTCGGCGGCCGATTCCGATTATACCGGCGACACATATGTGCAGTGCGTCGTGGAAGTCGGCTCAAACGATTTTCTGCCCCACGGCACCCGCAAAGGCGACACGATCGTGAACGGCTGCCTCTCCTTCGGGACAATCGCAATCAACGGTCTCTATGGCACTGGCGCCGTGCGCGGCACGTCTCTGACTGTCGGCGAAGACGGATCGGACAGCTGCTTCGACGGTACTGGCTATTTGACGAGCGCTCTCAACATCGCTGGCGGCAAGTTTGATCTTGAGGGAACAATAGCGGATGGCGCAGTGAATGTCGCATCCGGCGCGGCAATCGGCGGGAGCGGTACGATTCAGACTTCCCTTGATTTTGCCGACGGCTCCAAGCTCGCGGTAAATGTTGTCGACGGCGACGCATCCTGCCTGAGCGTGGCCGGTGCTGTAACTGGCGGCCCGGTGACTGTCGATGCCGACGTCTCCGGCGGCAAGTGGAGGGCCGAGAGGTGCATCCTCAGAAGCGAAAGAGGCATAACCGCAACCTTCAGAAAGGGAGCCGCGGTCGGCGCGCTCGCTTTCAAAAACGAGGGAAAGGAACTCTGGGCCGCGCCCAAGACATCCGGCCTCGCGGTGATCATCAAGTAACAGCGCGTGGCAAATATTACGCACTGCAGGGAACAAAAAGGAATACGCCATGTACATGAGAAAAGCAGCATTCGCGACGCTTGCGGCATTTGCGGTGTCGTCGCTCTTCGCCGCCAACCTGGTTCCTGAAGGCAGGCGCAATGCCGCCGTGCCGTTCAAGGGCGCGGGGCAGATGAGCCTCGTATACACGCCCGTCTTCTTCCCGAAGGGAACGGAAGCCGCGGTCTTTACGTGCGAAGTGAAATACGACGGCGTAGAGCAGGGCGCGCAGAAATGGTTCGACGCCAGAATCATGACGGATTTCATAGACTCGAACTGCAAGAAGGCGAAGGGCGGTCCCGCGATCGGCGGATGGAAAGGCTCGCATGACTGGATGCAAGTGCGCAAGACTTTCGAAGTGCCTCACGGGGTCGCCGGAATCGCGCTCATGCCGGCGCTTTTCAAAGTAAAGGCTGGTTCGTTCGAGGTCCGCAACATGAGCCTCGAGCCAATCAGCGCAATAGACGCGGCACTGGACGGCGTAAAGCGCAGCGAGACGCTGAACGTGAAACCGCAATGGACGACGCGTCCAATCAAAGTGCGCGGCAACAGGTTGACGGACGCGGCAAGCGGCGGGGAAATATGGCTTCAGGGCGCTGCAGTGCCGTCGCTGGAGTGGGGGCCCGGTGGCGACAATATCATGAAGTCGGTTACGAACCTGGTCGAGAAGTGGAACGCCAACACTGTCCGCCTCGCGGTGCATTCAAGCTACTGGTTCGGGCGCGGCAAGTGGCAGAACAGGAAAAACGGACTCGACCGCTATCGCGGGCTTGTCGACGAAGTCGCGGACTATATGCAGAGCCGCGGCAAATACATGATTCTCGATCTTCACGAATACCGTGCGCCCAGGCCGCACCATGCGGCGTTCTGGCTCGATGCCGCAACTCGCTACAAGAACCATCCCGGCGTTATATTCGGGCTTCTCAACGAGCCGCATGACATCAGCTGGGAAGTTTGGCGAAACGGCGGCATGACCGGCGATGAAAAGACTGGAAGCGCCCACGCCGAGAACAACGAAAAACTTGTCGGCGAGATGACGATCGGAATGCAGAAGCTTGTTGAGATTGTCCGTTCCACCGGCGCGAAGAACCTTGTTTCCGTCAGTGGCCTCGACTGGGGATATACGCTTTCGGGAGTGTTGAACGGCTATGCCATAGATGACGGGAATCTGATGTACGAGTCGCATTGCTATCCGTGGAAGCGCGGTTGGAAGAAGGCTTTTCTCGACGTTGCCGCAAAGTATCCCGTCCTCATGGGCGAGGTTGGCGCGCAGGACGTCCCGATGCCGTTTGAAAAAAAGGATGAATTCGTACCGCCTGGCGAATGGGTGCCCGACATGCTGGGGACGATTCAGAGATACAGGCTTAACTGGACTGCGTGGAGTTTCCATCCTAAGTGCAGCCCGTGCATGCTCAAGAATTGGGATTACGAGCCGACCTCCTACTGGGGCGAACCCGCGCAGCGAGCTCTTCGCGGCGAGAAGTTCGAGGCTGAAAAGATATGGTGAAGGAATACGCAGAATCTCTGACACTGGCGTTCGCCGTGCTGTCGGCCTCGCCCGCTCTGTGTGAAAAGGCCGACCTCTCGGGGTTTGTGAATCCTTGGATAGGCACCGAGGGCACGGGACACACAACGGTCGCCGCGGCGTATCCGCTCGGCATGGTCCAGCCCGGACCTGACACCGGCACCGAGAGCTGGGATTACGCGAGCGGTTACCGGGGCGGAGACGCGAAACTCTACGGCTTTTCGCAGAACCATCTGAACGGGACGGGCGTGCCGGAGCTTGGCGACTTGCGGCTGCTGCCGTTTGCATGCGGCGGCATGCCCGCGTTGCGCGACAGCGTCCCCTTCGACAAGGCGGGCGAGATTGCGACGCCTGGATACTATGCCGTCACTGTCGAGGGCGGCATACGCTGCGAAGCGGCCGCTTCGCAACGCTGCGCCGTCTGGCGCTTTACCTATCCCGGCCGCGCAGCCGCGAAACTCCTCGTCGACATGCAGTGGGGACTCGTCTGGGAGAAGATGGATGAACATGTGCTCGACTCCTGCTGGCGCGCGCGGAATCCGCGAACGCTCTCCGGCTGGGCGGAGACTGAATCCTGGACGCGGCGCCGGTGGAATTTCGCGCTTGAGACGGACGCCGATTTCACAATAGCCGGCAGAGACGGGACGCGTCGTTTCGCGCTTGACTTCGGCGAAGCGAAATCCGTAACCGTTCGCGTGGCTCTTTCCACGACTGACGAGGATGGGGCGATGCGCAATCTTGCCGAGGTGCGCGGACGCTCTTTGGAAGATGTCGCGAAATCCGCGCGCGATGCGTGGAACGGATATCTCCGTCGCGTTGAAATTCCCGGCGCGGACGCCGCCGCGCACACAAACGTCTATACGGCGCTGTACCATCTTTTCTGGCAGCCGAACGACATCACCGACATAGACGGCGCGTATCGCGGAGCCGACGGGAAGGTGGCGAAAGTCGACAGCGGGCGCAGATACTTTTCGACGCTGTCGCTGTGGGATACATACCGCGCGGCGCATCCGCTCTATACGATTCTCGCGCCGGAGCTTGTGGATGATTTCGTCCGCACTATGGTCGCGCACCGCAAAGCCGCCGGATATCTTCCTGTTTGGTCCTTGTGGGGACGCGACACGCATTGCATGGTGGGCAACCACGCCGTGCCTGTTCTTGTCGAGGCTGTAGAGAAGGGGTTGACGACATTGTCCGGAGAAGAGGTTTTCGAGGCGATCCGTGCTACGCTGCGCGAGAATCATGAAGGCAAGCCGAAGGAGAACTGGAGCGCACTCGACAAGTTCGGGTGGTATCCAAGCGACATAGAACCGGAGGAAGGCGTGAGCCGCACTGTCGAGGGCGCGTACGACGACTGGTGCGCGGCGCGCCTCGCCAAGCGGCTTGGACTCGAAGACGACGCCGGTTTCTTCTCCCGCCGTGCGCAGGCTTGGCGAAAAGTTTTCGATCCCGCCACGAAAAGCATGCGCGGGCGAACATCCGGCGGGCTGTGGCGGACTCCGTTCGACCCTTCGGCGCTCTATGGCTACGGCGAACCGCGCGATATCAGCGAGGCCAGCGCAAACCAGTATGCGTGGCACGTCCAGCAGGACCCAGCCGCTCTCGCCGCGGCCTTTGGCGGCAGATATGCCGCGCTCGCGAGACTTGAGGAGCATTTCAAACCCGGGCGTTCGCCGCATGGAAATGTCGCGGACGTAACGGGTCTTATTGGAGAATATGCTCACGGCAACGAGCCGGGACACCATGTGCCGTATCTGTTCACGGCGTGGGGCCGCCCTGAAAGAACCGCCGAAACCGTTTGCGAGATAACGGAGAGGTTCTACCGCCCGGCGGCGGACGGATTGTGCGGCAACGACGACTGCGGACAGATGAGCGCATGGTACCTCTTTTCCGTTATGGGTTTCTATCCGCTCGAGCCGACCTCGTGCGAGTACGTGTTCGGCGCGCCGCAGCTGCCGCGCGTGAAGCTGCGCGTCGAGGGCGGAACGCTGGACATATCCGCCAAGAATCTCTCTCGCGCGAACAAATACGTGAAGTCGGTATCGTTCGGCGGACGCCGCGTTCCCGGTTCGCATATTTCACACCGTGATGTCGCCACTGGCGGCGAACTCGTCTTCGAGATGTCCGGCAGGCCGTTCGATGTAGTCGTCGTGGGCGCGACAAGCGCAGGAATCGCGGCCGCTGTGCAGGCGACGCGTGACGGTGCGAGGACGGTCGTCCTTGAGCCGTCGCAACGCATCGGCGGCATGACAACGGGCGGGCTCGGCCAGACCGACATCGGCGACAAGTCCGCGTTCGGCGGACTCTCCCGCAAGTTCTACGCCGACATCAAGAAGCACTACGACGACCCCGCGGCATGGACGCGCCAGAAGCGCGCGGACTACCGTCCGCGCGGGCAGACTTCCGGTTCGACCGACAGTGAGACGATGTGGACGTTCGAGCCTTCCGCCGCGCTTGCCGTGCTCGAGGACTGGGAGCGTCGCGAGGGGCTGCGCATCGAACGCGGCGCGCGACTGGACAGAACGGCCGGCGCGACAAAGGTCGAGGACGGCAGGATCGTTTCAATCCGCACGCTCGACGGCCGCGAATGGAAGGCCGGCGTATTCATCGACGCGACTTACGAGGGCGATTTGATGGCGTCCGCCGGAGTCTCGTACAGATTGGGGCGCGAGGGGAATTCCGAATACGGCGAGACGCTAAACGGCGTGCAGAAAAGGCGGGCCGCCAAGAATCAACTCCAGC
>CAMOXA010000081.1 GCA_946628745.1 uncultured Verrucomicrobiota bacterium
CGAACGCCAGGTCAAGTTCGTGAGGCAACCTGCGCCGCCGCAGAAGGCGGCCGCCATTCACTTCGCATATCTGAGAGGCGGCGGTGCCGGGCGCCCCGCCACTTCGCCGGCGAGAACCTCAAGCGCAACGGCGAGCTGCGGATCTCTGCCTGCCGCGATGTCGGCCGGCGTCATGTCGACCTCCACATCGGGCTTAGCGCCGTTGCCCTCCATGTCGCTGCCGTCCGGCAGGAAGCACCCTATGTGCGGACGCCGCACTACGCCGTAGTCGAGCAGATTCACATTGTATGTCGCGATTACGCTGCCGCCGGTTTCCTTGCCGACGACCTTGGCGCGCTTGAGCCACTGCATGGCGTGGGCGAACTCCTCGGCGTTCGACTGGCTTCGTTCGTTGGCCAAGACGACGACCGGCAAATCTGCGATTACCGGTCTGCCGTAGCGATCCAGCAGATATCCGTCGCTGTCCATGCCCCGGGGATGGAACCTCGAATGGCGGTTGCCGCAAAGCATGTCAATGAGCCTGTCCGCGGTCCGTCCGCCGGTGTTGAACCGCACGTCCACGACAAGCCCGTCCTTGCCGAAGCATTCCGCGAAGACCTGGTCTGCGAACTCGTCGGCGCTTTCTCCGTTCATGGCGTCGATGGCGATGTATCCGAAATTGCCCTTCTCGCGCGCGGTCTTCCTCGCGGCGGCCACGTCGGCCGTGCGCAGGAGACGTCTGGCTTTTTCAAAGGTGATACCGTCGATTTCCCGTTCGAGGACCGCGTCGCCGCCGGGACGCCGCACCGATAGCCGGTACTTGTGCGGCAGCGGTCCGGTCATTACCTGAGCATAATCCATCTCCGGTGAAACGCCGCGTCCGTCCACGGCGAGCACAATATCCCCCGGCAGCAGCCCTTCGGGACCCTTGTCGGCGGGCGAACGGGGAATCACATCCTTTACAAGCCAGCCCTCGCCGGAATGAGTCCTGTCGAAGCGGACGCCAAGATGGATCGTGAATATCTTCCACCCGCGGTTCCACGGGAAATCCGCCCAGCGGTTTTTGGCGGTGTCGTTCGCCCAGAATCCGAGATGGGACGCGTCCAGTTCGCCGTTCATCATCTTGATCACGCGCGCGAATATGTTCCAGCAAGGCGCGTTGCGCGCCGCCAGGGTGTACTTGTCTCTGACAGCCTGCCAGTCCGCGCCGTGCATATCCACGTCGCAGAAGCAATCGCGCAGGTTCGCCCACGCCATGAGAAACGCGAGTTCCTGGTAGTCTTGCACGTCTATGGTCTGGTAAACGTCAAAGCCGAACTGCTTGTCGCCGATCGACGGCCGTCGACCCGACTCGCAAAGCAGTTTGTCTTTGTCGCCGTCCTTGATCCATGAGACGACCGTCGCGCCCTTGTCCAGAAGCTTTTCGCTCTTCATCCGCCCCGGAATCTTGACCGTCCACATCTTGCTTTCGCCGGGAACGCCGAAAGACAGCGTCCGCGAATCCGGCGAAAAGTGGAGGTTGCATCCTTTGACGCCGGTGGCGCGCACTCTGTCGGGGAGCGTCTGGAAGTCCGGACGGCACGGTTCTTTCCTGATATCGCCGCCGGACGATTCGGCATATTCGTCGGCCGGGTCGAGATATGCATAGAAGATGTACGGCGCTTCGCCGGTCGCCGTCCTGCCGCCCGAGAAAGCCACAACGCGCCCGTCGGGGGACCATGCGGGCGAGCCGTCCCATTTGTAGTTGCGCGAGATGTTGCATGGCTCCGGCGCCTTGCCGCCGTTCTCGTCGACATCCCATGTCGGGATTATCCATACGTCCATATTGCCGTACTCGTCTCTCAATGCCGCGGCGGCATATCGTCCGTCGGGCGACCAGACGTACGACTCGCAGGAGACGGACCGCACGTTGGCCGATGACCTCACGACGCCGTTCGTGTCCGCGAAGGAGAGCCGGCCTCTCATGTCGCACCATGCGAGCAGTGTGCCGTCCGGCGAGACACTGAGCGAGCGCCTGCAGGCATCGTCCGCCGTCAGCCTCTCGCGCACGAACGACGTGTTCGCGGACCACGGCTTGGCGGCGTCGCCGCGGCGCACGCGCCACACGTCCGTGCCGTCGCCGCGGTCTGAAAGATAGTACAGCGTGTCCCCATCCGGCGAGAACGCGCAGTCGCGCTCGTGCGTTCGCGACGAACCGTGCAGCAGGACCGGCTGGCGGTCTTCGTCCTTGAGCTCCATCGCCCACACGTCGCCGCCGGCAGTGAAAGCGACCTCCTTGCCGCCGTCGCGGAACGTGCAGTTGCCGTCGCCGTAATTGTTGTCGAAACTCGAATAGTGCCGCCTGACTGTGCGCGGCGCCGACGGATCGAACAGCGCCGGCTTCAGCGCGATCCGCCGCGGCAGGGGATTCTCCTCTTCGGGATTGATTCGCCACAAATCGAACCCCTTCGCAAAGACGATCGTCCGGCCGTCGCGTGAAATCGACGGACAGAATATATGGTCGTCTGCAAAGCCTGTTATCTTGCGTTCGCTGCCGGTGGCCGCATCGCGGCGATAGAGGTTACGCACGCCTCCCGCGTCGCACAGGTAGTAGAAGGCGGCGCCGTCCGGCGCCCATAACGGCGACGTGCAATTGTCGCGGCGCTGCACGAGCGGCGTGAATTCCCCCGTGTCGCGGTCGAACATCCATATTTCGCCGCGGTACGACGTCTTGGACCATTCGTGGCGCTTGCGGAATTCCAGACCGCGCTCTTCAATGCCGCGCGCGAACAGGACCTTGCGCCCGTCGGGGGAAAGCGAAAGCCCGAAGGCCGGCGCGTTGAAAAGGAGTTTTTCAGCCTTTCGCCCGGACATCGAAACGAGAATGGGCCGGCCGGAAATCCGCTTGGACGATGTACTTTCGGACGCATCGTCGCGGTACGCCGTAGCGAGCATCTCCGAACCGTCGGGCGTGTAGCCGAAGGGAAAAAGGCTTTCTGTATGGAATGTTATTTGGCGCGTGCCCGAAACGGCGAGGCTGTCGAGGTCGATATCGGCCTCGAAGAGTTGCAGCGTCCCCCATGCGTCCGAAAGGTACGCGACGCGTTTCCCGTCAGGCGACAGGAACGGACGCGACTCCGCCGCAGTTCCGTCGCCAAGCGGGACCGCCGTGCCGCCCGCCGTCGGCGCCAGCCATACACGGTCCTTCCACTCGAAAGCGACCCATGCCCCGTCCGGTGAAACGGAAGGATTGATCGCGCAGTACATTTGCGACCAGTCACGCCCGGCTGGTTCCGCAAGCGCCGCCGACATAGCCACGGCCAAGCAACAAAGCAAACTTGATTTCATGTCTTCTTTAAACCTGTACAAAGCTTAACGGGGGCACCTTCCACTTCAAGTTCGGCAACACCGTGGCACTTGACCGCTGCGGGCCGACCACCGGGATTACTTCATATCGAGAGTGTGCTTCAGCCAGCCTGCGGCGATTTCGGGCCACATGTCGTTGTCGCGGCCTGTGCGGCGGCTGCCGTAGCCGTGCCCGCCTTTTGGGCCGAGAAGCATCGCGGCCTCCACCCCGGCCTTCTTGCAGGCGAGATAGTACGCGAGCGAGTTCTCGACCTGGCAGAAGTCGTCCTCGGTCTGGGTGATGAAAACAGGCGGTGTCGCAGCCGTCACGATATTCTCTTCGGCTAGCGCGAGGTCGGCGGTCGGGCGCGCCCTGAAGCCGCCTTTGAGCAGTCCGCCGGGATACACCAGCAGCGTCGCGTCGGGACGACAGCTCGCCTTGTCCGCTTCGTCGACGGGCGCGTACCTGCGCTTGTCGAAGCAGTTCGCGGTGCGCGCCGTCAGATTGGCGCCCGCCGAAAAACCTATCTGGGCTATTTTGCCGGGATCTATCTTCAGCTCCTTGGCGTGGTGCCTCACCCAAGAGACGGCGCGCTGCGCGTCCATAAGCGCGACGCCGCCGTCGTTGGGCACGCGGTATTTAAGAATGAACGCGTCCATGCCGAGCGAATTCGCCCACTGGGCGATTTCCATGCCTTCGTGCCGCCACGCCAGCAGAAAATATCCGCCTCCCGGACAGACGATCATCGCCGGGTGCACTCCGTCTCCGGGCGCCCTTCTTATCGTCAGTGTCGGATGGCTCACGTTCTGGTAGTTCACGTCACCGTACGGCTTGCCGGGGTCGAGCAGCTCGGCTTTATCCGTCGCGTCGCCCGGCATTTTGCCCTCCGGCCACAAGTCCACCACGCGCCCGAACGCCGCGACTTCCTCCGCGAACGGATTCGCGATTTCCGCCTGTTCGGCTCCGTCGACCGCCATCGCGGCGAGAAACGCCGCCGCCATCAGTTGCATCTTCATCACTTAATTCCTTTCCACCAATCGAGCTTTACGAGATTCTTGCCGCCCGGCTCGCTCGAGCGGAAGACGAAATAAAGGTCGCGGACGCCTCTCGCGCCCTTGAGAGGTATTTTGCGTTCGACGAACTTCCCTTCGGCCGCGGCGAACTCCAGCCTGCCGGCGAGCGGTCCGTCTTTGGAATCCATCCTAACCTCGATCGCGGCACCAGGACGGAGGCACTGCGCGCTGACGGTAAGAGACCGCGCCCCCGCCGCGAAGTCCACGCCCTTCACGAGTATGTGCTCGGTGTCGTCGACATCGACGACGAGCTGGTTCCAATGCTCCTTCGCGTCTCCGGCGGGAACTGTCTTAAGCCCCTCGCCCCACGCCATCGTCTCGGCCTCGACGCGCCGGTACGGATCGAACGCGCCAACCTGTCTCAGGATCCCGGACTTGAAGTAGGGCAGCTCGGGAATGGAACCGTCAGGCAGATACTCCATCTCTTGCGCCGACACCGACCTGCGTTCATGATGCTTGACGGTCTTGAGGCGCAATATGTCGTAGTTCAGTCCGAAGCAGTAAGACCGGCCTTTGAAATCGACGATCCCGGGGTGGTTGCCGCGCGTCTTCGGCGTATGGTCCATAATGTGGCCCATGTATTGCCACGGACCTGTCGGCGCGGTGGATCTGGCGTAGCCGATGCCCTCCGGGCAGCATGTGGAGGCGAAAGCGAGATAGTACCAGTCGCCGCGCCTGTAGAACCACGGTCCTTCCTGATAGTCCTGTATTTTGGGGTATTTCACGATCTCGCCAGAATACGAGACCATATCCTCATTGAGCTTCACGCCGTAGAGGCTTGGATTGCCCCAGTACATGTACGCCTGGCCGTCGGCGTCCACCCATACAGTCGGGTCGATATCGTCCCAGTGCTCGCGCTGCCATACGAGAGGTTTGCCTATCGGGTCCCTGAACGGACCGTAAGGCGAGTCCGCGACGAGAACGCCGATTCCGTTCCCGTGCAGAGGACAGTACATATACCACTTGCCGCCGCGTTCCACGACCTGAATCGCCCACGCGCCGTTCTTTTTGTTGCGGGCCCACGCGAAATTCTCAAGCGAAGCGACGGCGCCGCAGTCGCGCCAGTTGACCATGTCGGTCGAAGTGTACAGGAGCCAGTCGAACATCTTGAATCCGTCCGCGTCGTCCTCGTCATGGGTCGTGTAGAGGTAGACGGTGCCGTCGCGCACGACAGGCGCCGGGTCGGCAGTGTATTTCGTCTGGACGACCGGCATGAGAGGCTGGCCGAAAGGCGCGTCGCGCGAAATGAATTCGGCGAGCACATAGCACACCTCGCCGAACGTCCGCGACAGCCCGTGATCGTCGCCTGGCATGAGGTGCAGTTCGCTGCCGGGATGTTCCTTGTGGAATCGTTCCGCATGAACCGTCTTCGCGATTGGATCGCCCGTGCCGTGTATGATGCACATCGGCCCTTTGAACTTTTTCGCCGTTTCGAATATCGGCAGATCGTACGCGCTCTTGATGAACTCGCGCCCGATGACATTGCCGCCCGGCAGCTTCACGACATCCGGCGGATTTTTCGGATTGTACCTCGACCCGAACGTGCAACCGTTGCGCACATCATCTTTCAAGACGCACGCCGGCGCGAGCAGCGCCACGCGGGAGACGGCCTTCTCGCCAAGCTCGCCCGCAGCCATCGCGGCGACGACGCCGCCCTGCGAATGGCCGGCGAGCGAGACCTTCCCGCTGCACCACGGCCTCGATCTGGCCCACGCGACGACGCGCTTCGCGTCCTCGACCTCGTTCGGGACCGTCATGTCGCGCATTTCGCCTTCGCTCTCGCCGTGTCCGTTGAAATCGAACCTGACGGACGCCACGCCGCGCCGCGCAAGCGAGTCCGCGAAGTCTTTGAACATCCCGCCGTGTTCGCACTTGTTGGCGCCGAAGCCGTGGCAGAGCACCGCGACCGGATACTTCGCGCCGGGGCGCAAATCGTCCGGCAGTTTAAGTATTGCGGAAAGTTTTCCGCGCGAACCCTCTATGGAGAACTTTCCATCGCGGTCGGCAATCGCGCCGTTGGCGGCCGCCGGCGAACCTGCGGCGAATGCGGCCGCGAAAGTCAGGAACACTGTAAACAGGAATGTTTTTTTCATGGCAGAACAATTATACCATTTCATGCGGTAGGGAGGCAATAACCCTTTAGAGGTAATCAATGCGCGAACCCCGTCAAAAACATGCCCCGCGCGGCGGGTGTTTATGGTATAATGTGCGTATGGACAAGCTATTCATAATCGACATGATGCCCTTTCTGTACAAGGGCCACTTCGTCTTCCTGAGAAACCCGCGAATGACCGCGAGCGGAATAAACACCTCCGCGCTGCTGGGCCTCGCGAGCGGGCTGCAATCAATCCTCAAGCGCGAGCGGCCGACCCACGCCGTGCTCGCGATGGATCCCGGCGGGCCGACGTTCCGCCACGAGGCCTATCCGCCGTACAAGGCGCAACGCGAGAAGATGCCCGAAGATCTGGCGGCGTCGATACCTTACGCGCTCGAATTGGCGGAAGCGCTGCGCATACCTGTCGTCCGCGTGGACGGTTTCGAGGCCGACGACGTAATGGGGACACTTGCCG
>CAMOXA010000082.1 GCA_946628745.1 uncultured Verrucomicrobiota bacterium
CGCTGCACGAATACCACTCGCGCGAGTAGTCGTTCGCGTTCATCGTCAGGCGTCCGCGAGTGAATCGCAGTTCGCCGTCAGGAGCGAAGAGTTTTTCCAGTATCTCCTCCTGCTCCGCCGGTTTCAGCATTCTCAGCGCGTCGAGGTCGAGCTCGTTGAATGTCGTGCCCCACGCGCGCCACGGAACCGACCCCGCGCGCGCCGTCGCGCCGTCCGTAGCGAAAAGCTCGAGTGCTTCGCCGCGGTGCTCGCTTATGTTCTCGTGCTGCAGCGGGGACGATTTCCACTCGTCGCCTTCTACGCTTGCAAAGTGCGTGGCGGCCATTGTCGCCATCAAGATTCCTGCCGTCATCATGCTTCTTCTCCTTTGATGCGGACCCGACGGCCGACACCGTCGGAATCCAATGAACGAAACATTCGTATTTTATCAAATTCGTCCCCGCGCCCGCCATAACCCATTTGGGTGTGCTTGAGCGTCCGGCGCCGCTCATCTCATCATCTTCATGTCGGACTTCTCGACGGAGAGGGCGAAGAACACCGGCTCACCGGCTCCACGCCGATCGAACCGAATGCAATGTGCGACGCGAATCGCCGCAGTGCGCCAGCCTCATCTCGGCTACAGCCTGACCGGCACGACGCGCGTGGCCGAGAGTCGGCGCACCGTAAAGTCGAGCTCTTTCGCGCCTTTGGTCTTTTCGGCAAAATCCTTGGCGGACTTGACTCCCTCGCCGTTGACATCTATTATAAGCTCCAGAGGGCGCACGCCCGCGACGGCCGCGACGCCGCCGCTCTTCACCTTCGCGACGACGACGCCCGGCGCGTCGTCGGACAGCTTGAAATACTTCCTGACCTCGTGCGTCATGTCGCACACCGTCATACCGAGCTCTTTGTTCCTGGCGCGCGGAGCGTTGCGATAGTGCACGGGCGCGAGAGCGAGTGTCGTCTTGCCTTCGCGCCTTGTGCCGTCCGAAACCCATGCGACGACGACCTCGGTGCCGACGCCGAACTTGGCGAGGACCTCGTTGACGCCGCCTTCGACATTCGGCCACGGCGTCACTTCTCCGGAAGAACCGAACTCTATGAACCTGTCGTCAGCGAAGGCTTCGTCCCAGTTGATTTCCGAAAACACTTCGCGATCGAGCGAGAACATCTCGCCGCGAGAGCTGCCCGGGTACCTCACCGACAGCAACACGTCGCCGGGTTTTATGCCCAGCGCCGCCGCAGGCGTACCCTCCGCGACTTCGGTCACCAGCGGCGCGCGTTCGACATATTCGCCAAGGTACGACACCGCCTTCTTCTCTCGCAGCACGTCGGCGTTTGCAGGCTGGACCTCGACGCCAAGCCACGGCGTGCGCCGGCGGTCGTCGGCCTTGCGCGGGACGTTTTCGGCGTCAAAAGCCGGCTTGTCGGCGAGAGAAGCGAGCGCCGTGCCCTGCGCTTCAATGGCGTCGCTCGACCAGCGTCCGCGGCGGTCCGGCATAGACAGGACTGTAAGCTTCCCATCGCGCGAGAAAAGCATCCGGCTCGCCCCTTCGTCGCGGCTGCGGCGTGTCGCGCTCGAAACGGGTTGAAATCCCGCGACCGTGCGGTTGCCGCGCTCGCGCTTGAACCCGTCCACCTTGCAGAGGTTCATCTCGACGTCTATGCTCCCGCCGCGGTTGAATACCGCGGCGGAGAAAAAGTCGTCGCCCCACAAATCAATCGCTTCGCGGCGGTCCAGGGCGAACGGTTCCAGACCTTCCGGGATCTTGCCGGCGAACCGCGCGGCAAGAGCGCCCTCTTCAACATAGGAGCCGGCGAAATCGAGCCGGGCCTTAGAACCGTCCGGCAGCACCGCCTCGATTTTCACGAGACGCGCGGTATCCGCCGGCGCGAGCTTCGCAGGCATGATCACGAGCCCGCCTTCGGCCAGCACGCCAATCGTGTCGATATCGTTCTTCTGTTCGCTGCCGCTGTCTATGCGGAACGAAAAGCGTCCGCCCTCTTTGCTCTTCGCCTCAAGCTGGAGATATACCGGCAAGACCGCCTTGCGCAAGCGCGCCTCGGCGTCGGCCAGTCTCTCGAAACGCTTCGAGGCGGGCTCCGTCCGCCACTGCGCCGGCGGGACGAACGTCTCCGCGCCGAGCTCCACCGTCTGTTCGAACGCCACCGTCACAGGCGTAAACGCCTCGCCGTCGTCGCGCAGCACGAGCGTGTTTGGGTTGCCCTTGTAGAGGTCGAGCCCTAGTTCGACATGATGCCTGAAGGATTCTATGTGAGACTGGTCGAATCCGGCGACAGTCTCGCCGTCTTCGCGGACGATGAAAAAGTAGAGCGGCTCGCAAGGCGCCTTGCCGTCCTCCGCGAATTTCAACGGTTTGGCGGACGCGAACGGGCGCGCGGTCTTTAGAACGAGCGCGTGGCGAGCCGGCGCGGTCTCGAACTCTTCGGCCTTCAACACTTCGCCGTCGCACTCTATCTCGATGCGGTCGACGAATTCCGGCTTGACCATTATATCCTGCATGAGAACGCGGTCCGGCGCGATGACAAAGCCGGCGAACTCGGCGGGTATTCCCTTCTCGGCGGACTCTCCACCGTCGCGGTAATGGGTGCTGTTGCAATTTGGGCACACGTACGGTATCTCGAAACCAGGCTCTTCTCCCTTCTCGTTTTTCTTCATGTAGTAGCGCACCACCGCGAACGAATTCCTGTATTCGTCGACAAGTTCCCGGTTGAGCAGAGCCTCGTCGAGGGGAGTGGCGGGAGCGTCCGCCGCGTCGTCCGCGCCCGCAGCGAGCGAGAGCGAGGCTATTATGGCGAGAATGGCATTGCCGAAGTAGAACATTTTCT
The DNA here is from genome assembly GCA_946628745.1 of uncultured Verrucomicrobiota bacterium. Classification (GTDB taxonomy): domain Bacteria; phylum Verrucomicrobiota; class Kiritimatiellia; order RFP12; family UBA1067; genus UBA1067. Next base: position 2,830 of record CAMOXA010000082.1, read on the forward strand.
ATTCCTCCTTGTCCGGATCTGTTCTGTAGTTGAGAATAATATGCATGGTGCGGCCGTTGCGGGATATGTCCACGCCGACCTGGGTTGTCGTGTCCAGCCTGTCCATCGCCTCGTCGTAGAGTTTCTGGAGCGTAGCCACGTCCTTTACATCCACGCCGTTCCATTTGCGGATTATGTCGCGCACGGCGAAACCGGCGTTGTCGGCATTGCCGTCCCACGAGACCGACGAGACGAACACGCCGCCGTCGGGGGCGAAAAACGCAAGGTCAGGAGTGTCGAACCTGTTGATGTCCTTCGCCGTGAAGCCCCAGCGCCTGAACTCGCGCTCGCTGCCTTCGACGGAACCTTTGGACTTCGCGACGACCTCTACGCTCATTGGCCGTCCGCCGCGGATGAAATCGAACCTCGCGGGCTTGTCCCATTCGCGAAGCGCCAGCGCCCTGTTCAACGCCGGTATGTGCTCGCGAAAGACAGCCGTCACCGGTTCGCCGTCGATAGCCACGACCCGGTCGTTCGGTTCGAGGCCCGCCGCGCGCGCAGGCCCCTGGGGATCCGTCCCCGCGACAATGACACCGTTTGTCGCGTCGAACGCCGTGTCGCGCTCGAAATCCTTGAGCGGCTGCCAGTCGACGCCGAACCACGCCCAGTGAGCGTCGCCGTGCGCGCGCAGGTTCGGCAGAAGCTCCAGTATCGTGGTGGAAGGTATCGTAAAGCCCTGCGCGCCCTGTGTGTTGCCGCGGGCGTTCAGGCCCACCACCTCGCCGAACGTGTCGACGAGAGGTCCGCCGGAATTGCCCGGCGAGATCGCCGCGTCCGTCTGGTACCACAGCGTATAGTCGCCCGCGCCTTCAAGATAGCGGTCGTTGCACGATATTATGCCCATCGACACCGACCGCGCCAGACCCCAGGGCGCCCCCATCGCGAGAACGACCGCCCCGATGTCGAGCCGCCGGGTCGAGAGCTTCGCCGCCGGGAACTTAGAGCCCTCCGGCGCCGAAAGTTTCAAAAGCGCGACATCGAGATCCTTGTCCTTGCCAATCGTTTCCGCGTCATAAATCTCGCCGTTGGTGAGCTGGCAACGAATGCGCGACGCGCGATCGACGACATGGTGGTTCGTGAGAAGCTCGCCGCTTTCGCTCACGATTACGCCCGAGCCTGAAGCCTGCACCTTCTCCAGCTTCCCCCCGCTGGCGTCTTCGGTGACGACTCTGATGTAGACCAGGGACGGGAAAACCGCGTCCTTTGCGGACCGTACCGTGTCCCGGAAGTCCGCCGCCGGATTCACGCACCCGGCCATTGCGCAAGCGGCGGCGAGAACCGCGATATGTCTCGGCAGGCTCATGACGGCTTGTAGGAGTCTTTGAGCGAAACGGTGCGGTTGAAAACGGGCGAGCCGGGCTTGAAGTCGGTCTCGTCCGCGACGAAATAGCCCGTGCGCTCGAACTGGAACCTCTCGCCTGGCGCTGCCGCCGCGAGAAGAGGCTCGACGTAGCCGCGCCTGATCTTGAGCGAATCGGGATTCATGTACTTGAGAAACTCCGAGGGACCGTCCTTGAGCGGATCCTTCTCGGTGAAAAGTCTGTCGTAGAGACGGAACTCCGCCTGGACGCCTGTAGCTGAATCCACCCAGTGTATCGTCCCCTTCACCTTGCGTCCGTCCGCGGCGTTGCCGCCCCAGGACGCTTCGTCCCACGTGCCGTGTATTTCGGCGACCCGGCCGGACTCGTCCTTCACGCAGTGCGTGCATTTGAAGATGCAGGCGCCCCTCAGCCGCACTTCCTGCCCGGGAGCCATTCTGAAGAACTTCTTTTCGGGGACTTCCATGAAGTCTGCGCGGTCTATCCAGACCGTTCCGCCGAAAGGTATCTTCCGAACGCCGGCGGACTCGTCGAGCGGATTGTTCGGCAGTTCCACCTCGCGCGCGCCGCCCTGCCAGTTGTCCACGACGACCTTTACCGGATCCAGCACCGCCATGCGCCGCAGAGCCTTCTGGTTGAGCTCTTCGCGCACGCACCACTCCAAAAGCGCGGGATCGCTCTCGCTCTCGACCTTCGTGACGCCCACGCGCTCGCAGAATTCGCGGATGGCGCCGGGCGTGTAGCCGCGCCTGCGCATTCCGCACACCGTCGGCATTCGCGGATCGTCCCAGCCCGAGACGTGGCCTTCCGTCACCAATTGCAGAAGAAGCCTCTTCGACATCACCGTGTACGTGATGTTGAGCCGCGCGAACTCGCGCTGCTGCGTGCGCAGCTTAACGCCGTTTCTGACCGGCAGAAGCCCCATTTCGTCGAGTCTGTCGACGACCCAGTCGTAGAGCGGACGGTGCACTTCGAACTCCAGCGTGCACATCGAATGGGTGACGCCCTCGAGCGCGTCCTCGATCGGGTGCGCGAAATCGTACATCGGGTACACGCACCACTTGTCGCCCAGATGGTAGTGGGCGACGTGGCGTATGCGGTATATCACGGGGTCGCGAAAATGGATGTTGGGCGAGGCCATGTCGATCTTCGCCCTGAGGCACCACTCCCCGTCGGCGTACTTGCCGTCGCGCATTTCCCTGAAAAGCGCGAGGTTGCGCTCCGGCGACGTGTCGCGCGAAGGCGACGGACGGCCCGGACGCTCGGGAACCCCGCGGTATTCCTTCCACTCGTCCTGAGTGAGATTGCAGCAGTAGGCCTGGCCGCGTCGTATCAGCTCCTCTGCGATATCGTACATCTTGTCGAACATGTTGGAGGCGTTGTAGAAGCCGGGCTCCTTGCCGTCCCCTTCGCCGGACCACTGGAAGCCCAGCCACCTTATGTCCTTCTTGATGTTCTCGGCGTACTCGTCGGACTCCTTGGTCGGATTCGTGTCGTCGAGCCTAAGATGGCATTCGCCTCCGAACAGTTCCGCCATGCCGAAGTCGAGGCAGACGGCCTTCGCGTGGCCGATGTGTATGTAGCCGTTCGGCTCCGGCGGAAAGCGCGTGACGACCTTGCCGCCGGTACGGCCTTCGGCCACGTCCTTCTCGATCCACTGTCTCAAAAAGTGCCTTGATGTGTCAGATTCGTTCATTGCATTCCTTTGGTTGATATCCCGCCTTGCCGGAATATTATATCAAAAACAGCCCTGCAGGGCCAGTCCGCGCGGGCGCGCCGCGGCGCGCGCCGTCATCCTTTATATCCGTCGAGCACCGTCTGGCGGAGCGTTTTGGACTGCTTCGGATAGTCGAGCGTGTAATGCAGGCCTCGCGATTCGCGCCGCTTCTGCGCCGAGCGCACTATCAGCTCCGCGCAGACTGCGAGATTGCGCAGCTCCAGCGTGTCCGGCGTGACGAGATAGCGAAAGTAGTAGTCTCTTATCTCGCGGCGGAGCGTCTTGAGCCTGTGCGCGGCTCTCGCCAGGCGCTTGTTGGTGCGGACGATCCCGACGTAGTCCCACATGAGCCTGCGTATCTCGTCCCACATGTGGGCGACGAGCACCGCTTCGTCGGGCGGAACCGCCGCGCCTGTCTTCCACGCCGGTATCAGGGGCGCCGCGCCGCCCGGGAACGAGTCCGGGTGCGGACCGAGCCGCGCCGCCGTCAGGCGCGCACAGACAAGAGCCTCCATCAGCGAATTGGAGGCGAGACGGTTCGCGCCGTGCAGCCCCGTGGACGCGCATTCGCCGACTGCCGAAAGTCCCGGTATCGATGTCGTCCCGTCCGGGGCCGCCTGTATCCCGCCGCACGTATAGTGCGCGGCGGGGACTATCGGTATGAGGTCCTTCGCCATGTCGATCCCGAACTCCATGCACTTGTGGTAGATGTTCGGGAATCGCGTCATGAGATAGTTGCGGCCCTTCTTGCGGATGTCGAGATACATGCAGTCGTCTCCCGTGCGTTTCATCTCCGAGTCGATCGACCTGGCGACGATGTCGCGCGGCGCGAGCGACCCGCGCGGATCGTACTTCTTCATGAACTCGCGCCCGTGCTTGTCCACAAGCACCGCGCCTTCGCCGCGCACTGCCTCGGATATCAGAAACCGCTTGGCGAGCGGATGGTAGAGGCATGTCGGATGGAACTGTATGAACTCCATGTTCTCGATCTTCGCGCCCGCGCGCCAGGCGAGGGCGATTCCGT
>CAMOXA010000083.1 GCA_946628745.1 uncultured Verrucomicrobiota bacterium
CCGTGCAGGACGACTGGGGCTGGGAAGTCTGGCACAAGTACTGGGTCGAGCAGAGAAAGAAATTCCTGAATGCTGTCGGCCTGCCGACGGAGAAGTTCGTCGAATACTGGCAGAAGCCGGACGAACTCGCCCACTACGCCCGCGCCTGCGTCGACATCGAGTACGACTTCCCGTTCGGGCGGCAGGAGCTGGAGGGCATAGCCGCGAGAAGCGACTTCGACCTCACCCAGCACCAGCTGCACTCCAAGGTGCCGCAGACGGTTTTCGACGATCCGCTAAAGCAGGCGTGCAAAAAGCTCACCGACGGCGACAAGGCCGCATTCATCGCGAAGACGCAGGCGGAATGGCTCGCGCGAAAGGAGAGCGCGCTTTCGGCCAAGGCCGGCAAGCCCGTCGCGCTTTCGGACGACGAGAAGACGGCTCTCGCCGCGGCCGCGAAGCAATTCTGCGAGAACCTTTTCGATGGCAAGTACGTGCCGCATGTCATAGAGCCTTCGGCGGGCGTCGACCGCCTCATGCTCGCCCTGCTGTGCGAGGCGTACGAGGAACAGAAGCTGACGGACGAGAAGGGCAAGGAGGACATACGCACGGTCCTGCACTTCAACCCGAAAGTCGCGCCGATCAAGGTCGCGATATTCCCTCTCGTCAAGAAGGATCCCGACCAGGACCGCATCGCGCGCGACATTTTCAAGAAGCTCCAGAAGAAAGTCAACTGCATGTGGGACGTCTCCGGAGCGATCGGCCGCAGATACCGCCGCCAGGACGAGGCCGGCACGCCGTGGTGCATCACGGTCGACGCGCAGACGGTCCAGGACGGCACGTTCACAGTGCGCGAACGCGACAGCATGGAGCAGAAGCGCATGGACTACGGCGCGTTCCTCGCGATGATGTACGAGGCGCTGGAGTTCTGACTTGACTGGCGTTGTGCATATAGTGTATAATAGTGCCGTTTCAACAATACCACAAAAACCAAGCAGGAGGGATTATCAGATGAGCGAAACAAAGCCGACACTTGTCGTCCTGGCGGCAGGAATGGGTTCCCGCTACGGCGGGCTGAAGCAGGTGGACCCTGTGGGACCGTCCGGCGAGGCGATTCTCGATTATTCGGTTTTCGACGCCGTACGCGCGGGCTTCGGCAAAGTCGTGTTCATCATCCGCAAGGACTTCGAGGCCGAGTTCAAGGCGAAGGTCGGCGCGAAGTACGAGGGGCACGTGCCCGTCGACTACTGCTACCAGGACATCAACGACCTGCCCGAGCCGTACAAGGTGCCGGAAGGCCGGACGAAACCGTGGGGCACCGCGCACGCGACGCGCGCGGCGCGCACGGTCGTGAAGGAGCCGTTCGCGGTGATCAACGCGGACGATTTCTACGGGCGCGACGCGTTCGCGAAGCTGGGCGCGTTTCTCAAGGCCGCCAAGCCGATGGAATTCGCGATGGTCGGCTACAGGCTGGATCTGACGCTTTCGGAAAACGGTTCCGTCGCGCGCGGCATATGCACTGTCGCCGCCGACGGCACGCTGTCGGCCGTCACCGAGATGACGAAACTCGTCAAGGCCGGCGATACCGCCGAGAACCGCGAGAATCCCGACGCGCCGGTAAAGGTTCCGCTCGACGCGCGCGTGTCGATGAACCTGTGGGGCTTTACGCCCGAACTCTTCGCGGAGCTCGAGGAGCGCTTCCCGAAATGGCTCGCCGCCAACGGCGCGAAGGAAAAGAGCGAGTGGTACATCCCGTTTGTCGTGGACGAGCTCATACACGAAGGCAAGGCGACTTGCCGCGTGCTGCCGACGGACTCTTCGTGGTTCGGCGTCACCTACCGCGAAGACAAGCCGTTCGTCATGGCCGAGATCAAGAAGCTCGTCGACGCTGGCGAGTATCCCGTGAAGCTGTTCTGAGAAAGGAAGAATCGAAATGTCAAACCGCACTTATTCCGACGAAGAGCTGCGTTCGGTCCTGGCCGGATTCGGCGTCAAGGATGTCGTAAAAGTCGCCCGCTACGGCTCCGGCCACATCAACGACACGTTCAAGGCCGACGACGCGAAGGGCACGAGCTACGTGCTGCAGCGAATCAACACGGACATCTTTCCCGATCCCGACGCGATGATGGACAACATCCGCCGCGTCACGGCCCACATACGCGCCAAGGGCGGCCGTTCGCTAGAGGTTCTCGGATACGCCAAGCCGTGGCGTCTCTACGCTTTCATAACCGGCGCGCGCACGATAGATCTCATCGAGAACTCCCAGCAGGCGTTTCTCGCGGCCAATGCGTTCGCGCAGTTCCAGAACGCGCTCGCAGACCTTCCCGAGCCGCGCCTCAACGAGATACTGCCGAAGTTCCACAACACCGTCAACAGGCTCGCGCTTCTGGACGAAGCCGCCAAGGCGGACGTGAAGGGGCGCCTCGCGTCGGTGCAGCGTGAAATGGATTTCGTCAACGCGCGTCGCGAAGAGGCCGGCCGCATCGTGTCGGCGATGGCTTCGGGCGAGATACCCGAGCGCATCACCCACAACGACACGAAGATAAACAACGTCATGCTCGACGACGTCACCCAGCAGGGCGTGGCGGTCATCGACCTCGACACGACCATGCCCGGTTCGGCTCTGTACGACTTCGGCGACATGGTGCGCACTTCGACGGCGGCCGCGGCGGAAGACGAGAAGGACCTCTCGAAAGTCTTTTCGCGCAAGGAGTATTTCGAGGCGCTCGTGCGCGGCTATCTCAAGGACGCGAAATTCCTCAACGCGGCGGAGCTTGACGCGCTCGCATTCTCCGGCAGGCTGATAACGCTTACGATCGGCATCAGGTTCCTGACGGACTATCTCGCGGGCGACACGTACTTCCGCACGGCGTACGAAGATCACAATCTCGTCAGGTGCCGCACCCAGCTGAAGATGGTGGAGTCGATGGAGCAGCAGCGGGACGAATACGAGCGCATCGTGCGCGAGGCCGCCCGCTGAACGCAGGCGCGACGCGTCCGAAGCCGTTGAAATGGCAAAGTCCGCAAAGATACCGTTCTCCCTCTCGCGCAACGACGGGGCGAGCCTGACAGACCAGATGCTGGCCGGGTTCAGGTTCGCCATATCGTCGGGGTACTACGCGCCGGACGAGACGCTGCCTTCGCTCAAGACGATTTCGGACACGCTCGGAGTCAGCATGATCGTCACGCGAACGGCGATGAAGCGGCTCGCCGAGGAGCGGCTCGTGCGTCCTCTGCCCGGCGTCGGCTGCAGGGTCGCCGGCGGATGCGGGCAGTTCTGGAAAGGGCGGGTCCTTTTCGTCGTGCCGGACCGCAACGACAGCTACCACGTCAGCATCGTGTGCGACATCCTGCGCCGCAGGCTCATGGCCGAAGGGTATTTCTTCAGCCAGATCACGGTCGCGAAAGGACGCGACGGGACCTACGACATGTCCCAGCTGAAGCTTCAGCTCAAAGACCCCAAGCTTTTCGTAGTGGAGATGTTCGGCGTGCCGGAGATATCAAGGTGCGTCGTGGCGTCCGGCGTAAGGTCGCTTGTCGTGGCGAGGGACGACGAGAGGGCCTACAAGGGCGCGGCCGTCGTGCGGTTCGCCAGCAACGCGGCAGTGCCGGATTTCGTGTCGAGATGCGTGAAGACCGGCGTGCGCAGCGTGCTGCAGGTCGGTTTCGAATACGGCGCGGCGGACGCATCGGTCCTGCTCGGCGAGGAGGGTGTATCAGTCGAGTCGGTGTATGTGGCCCCGCCCGGGGTCCGCGACGGCGTCATCGAGACGGTCAAGCGTTCGACACTGGCGTTCTTCGACAAGTTTCTCGCGCGCAAGACGTCGCTGCCGGACGTAATCTATTTCACAGACGACCACGCGGCGGAGGCCGGGCTTCTCGCGCTGGCATTGCGCGGAATCAAGGTGCCCGGCGACGTGCGCGTCGTGTCGTGGTCCAACAAAGGCCTCGCGCCGGTGTATGTCAAGTCCGTAGCCCGCATGGAGGTCGACCCGTTCGAGAACGGCGAGGCGCTGGCCGGCTGCGTGCTGGACAGAATCTCCGGAACGGGCAAGGCGCCGCTGCCGTGCCTGAGCGCCAGGTTCGTGGACGGCGAAACATTTGCCGAAAACAACAAACAACAAAAAACATACAGGGGGTAACCCAGATGGAAATAGTAGTCTGCAAGACCAAAGAAGAAGCCAGCCGCAAGGCTGCCGAGATGATCACCGCCGCAGTCGCGAAGAACCCGAAGACGGTTCTCGGGCTGGCGACAGGCTCCACGCCCGTGCTCATGTACAATGAAATGGCCAAGGCCGTCAAGGCCAAGAAAGTTTCGTACAAGCAGGTCAAGAGCTGGAACCTCGACGAGTACGTCGGTCTCGCCGGGACCCACGACCAGAGCTACCGCTATTTCATGAACAAGAATCTCTTCGAGAAGATCGACATCAAGATCGCGAACACCCACGTGTTGAACGGTCTTGCCAAGAACTTCGCGAAAGAGTGCGCCAGCTACGAGGCCGGCATCAAGAAGGCCGGCGGCATCGACATACAGGTCCTGGGCATCGGCAGCGACGGACACATCGCGTTCAACGAGCCCGGCACGTCGCTCACGAGCCGCACGAGCGTCGTGTACCTCACGCCTTCGACGATCAAAGACAACGCGCGCCTCTTCTTCAAAGGCAAGGAGGACGAGGTGCCGACGCGCGCCCTGTCTATGGGCGTGGGCACGATCTGCGAGGCGAGGAAGATAATCCTTCTCGCTTTCGGCAAGGGCAAGGCCGACGCCGTCAAGGGCATGGTTGAAGGCGGCATCACCCAGTTCTGCACGGCGTCCGCGCTGCAGATGCACCCCGACGCATGGGTCTTCTGCGACGAAGAGGCGGCCTCGAAGCTCAAGCTCAAGAAGTATTACGCCTGGAGGAGCGAGACGGTTCTGAAGGGCTGAAACCAACCACGAAAAGAGGAGACCTGAAGATGAAGTACGTCTGCAAAGTCTGCGGCCACGTCTACGACCCGGCCGACAACAATAATGTCGCCTTCGAGGACCTTCCCGACGATTGGACCTGCCCGGTCTGCGGAGTCGGCAAGGACCAGTTCGAAGCACAGTGACGCGACGCCATCGCTCTTTTGGGGGTGGCGCAAGGCGGCTGCATTTGGTATAATGCGTTTCATGAAAACAGCAATACCAGCAGCCGTCCTTCTTTTTCTGCCGTCGATGGCGGCAATCTCCGCCGATTTGCCCGAGATTTCCGTCAGGCAATTCCCGCTCGAACGCGTGCGAATCACCGGCGGAGTGTTTAAACACAAGCAGGATATCGACCGCGAATATCTTCTCGAATACCTCGACAAGGGGCGCACGGACAGGCTCCTCGCGGAGTTCCGCCGCGTCGCGGGGCTGCCCGAAAAGGCGAAGCGCTACGGCGGCCGCTGGGAAGGCGGCGGGATAAACGGCCACATACTCGGCCACTACCTGACGGCGCTTTCGGCATGCTACGCGGCGACGGGCGACGAGCGGGCGAAGGCGCGCGCGGACTACATCGTCGACGAGCTTGCCGAGTGCCAGAAGGCGAACGGCGACGGGTATGTCATGACGATTCCGCAAAGCGCCGTATGGGACAAAATCAAGCGCGGCGACTTCAAGGCGGGAGGGTTCGACATTTGCGGATGGTGGGTGCCGAACTACACGATCCACAAAGTGTTCGCCGGCCTGCGCGACGCCTACCGCTGGACCGGGAACAGGAAGGCGCTGGAGGTCGAGCGCGCGCTCGGCGAGTGGTACGCGGGCGTCACGGCCGGTCTTGACGACGGGCAGATGCAGTATTTGATGCGCTCCGAATGGGGCGGGCTCAATGAAACCTTCGCAGACCTCGCGCACGATACCGGCGACATGAAGTTTCTCGAAATAGCCAAAGCCAGATTCAACCACCGCGAGATATTCGATCCGCTGAGAAGAGGCGAAGACAGGCTTGACGGCAGGCACGCCAACACACAGATGCCGAAGATGACGGGGCTGGCGGCAATATACGAGATGACGGGCGACGCCGGCGACAGGCGCGCGGTGGAGACGTACTGGCGGGCGGTGGTGGACGAGCGCTCGTTCGCGAACGGAGGCCATTCGGACCACGAACACTTCTATCCGGTCCGCGACACGGCCATGCATCTCGGTCCGCAGACGGCCGAGACGTGCAACATAAACAACATGCACCGGCTCTCCGCCCACGTGTTCTCCTGGGCCGCAGGCGACGCTCTCGCGACCGGAGAGGCCGCCATATCGCCCGCGCACGTGATGGATTTCGTCGAGCGCTCACTCATCAACCAGATTGTTTCGAACATCGGCGAGAAGCCCGGCGAATTCGGCTATTTCATGTCGACCCGCCCGGTCGCGACAAAGGTCTTCTCAACGCCCGAAGGCGCCTGGTGGTGCTGTGTCGGCACCGGGATGGAAAACCCGATGCGCTACGGCGAGCAGGCGTATTTTCACGACGGCGGCAACCTGTGGGTCAATCTCTACATGGCCTCGACGCTCGACTGGCGCGAGAGGGGGGTGTTCCTCGAACAGTTCACGAACTTCCCCGAAAGCGACGTCGTCGATATACGCGTGCGCGTGGAGAAGCCCGTCGCGTTCGCGCTTAGGCTGAGAAAACCGTACTGGTGCGAGAAGCCCGCCGTGAAAGTCACGCCGGCGGCCGGTGAAATAGAAGTGTACGAGGGGGCGGCCGGCGAAGACGGCTACATGGTCGTCAACCGCGAATGGCGCGGCGGCGAGACCGTGCGCGTCGTGCTGCCCATGACCGACAGGCTGGAGCCGTTGCAGCATACGGACGGCAGATTCGCGGCGTTCATGCACGGGCCGGTGCTGATGGTGGGCGTTACCCCGCCTGAAAAAGGGCGAGAGGATCCGGCGAAGAAGCGCTGGGACGACCACCTCGCCGCGCCGGCCGGC
>CAMOXA010000084.1 GCA_946628745.1 uncultured Verrucomicrobiota bacterium
TGACGGCCTTGTTCGCCTGGTCGAGCTTCTTGGCCTGCTCCTTGTTGGCGATCAGATTCTGGAAGCCGCCCTTCTTGCCGGCCGTCTGCTCCCAGCCGGCGTTCATGGTCGCCTGCGCTTCCATGTTCTTAAGAAGCTGGCCGATGCGCTGGTCGCCCGGTCTCACTTCGGAAAGCTTGCGGTAGGCGTCGCGGGCCTTGTCCCACTTTTTCGCCATCTGGTAGTATGTCGCCACGCGTTCCAGAAGAGCCGGGTCCTTGTTGCTGCACTCGTACGCCGCCTCGATGGTGATCGCCGCATGGTCCGTCTTGCCGGCGGCCTCCGCCGCCTTGACCGCGGCCTCGATGTTGTCGCCGTCGAGGGGGTTCTTGCAAAGAAGCTTCTCGGCCTCGGCCATCGCTTCGACGCCCTGCCCTTTCTTCACAAGGCCCATTATCTTCTGACGGTCCATCATGTACCCGAGCTTCGCGCCGAAACCGGTCTTCCCGTTCTTGCGGAAGTTCGCTATCTGCGCCGCTCTCAGGAGCTTGCGCGTCTCCAGGACGTCCGGTGCCGCCGAAACCGCTTCCATCAACATGTCGACCGCCAGTTCGTAGCGTCCCGACTCAAGCGCCTGACGCCCCCTGTTCGTGAAGTTTTGCGCCTTCTGCGCCAAATCTACAGCCATTTTAATGCCTCCTTGTTTGTAAAAGTTTTCGCCGCCGCGCCCGACGGCCGTCACGGCGTAACCGCCAGCCTGCCGTCCTCGGAGCCTGCCTCGAGTATGCCGCTTGCCTTGTAGGTCTTCAACATGAAGTGCGTCGCCGTCGACAGAACGCCGTCTATCGTCGACAGGTCCTGCGCCACGAACTCAGCCACGTCCTGCAGGCTGTCGCCTTTGACGAAGACAAGAAGGTCGTATGCGCCGGACATGAGAAAGCACGCCTCGACCTGTTCGTATTTCGCCACCTTTTCGGCTATCTTGCCGAAGCCTATCTCGCGCTGTGGCGTTATTCTCAACTCAATTACCGCATGTACCTCGTTCATGGATTCATCTCCTTGATTCCGCTTGGGCGCCGTCCCAGTCTGTCGAAACGGCATCGTCGACAATCTGCCGCGCCAAATCGTCCGCGAGCCGGCGCGAGGCGTCTCTCTCGCCGGTCGTCACATCGTCGTTGACCAGATACGTGGTCTCGGCTCTGTACTTGCGATTGTTCACGACGACCCTGCCGCGCCGCTTGTCGATGAAACTGACTTCGGCCGTCATGGAGAAACGGTGTTCGCGGTTGCGCGCGCCCGTTCTCCGTTCGTACGCCGTGACCGACGAGCCCGCGTTCTTGATCACGCCCTGAACCTCCACCGCGCACTCGTCAAGCCTCGCAATCTTGAACGTGCCCTCGCGCTGGAATTCGCGAAGCACCTGCCCGGCGACGATATTCCCGAGCTCCGTCACGTCGCTTTCGTTCACGAACATCGAAACGGCGACAGTCCGCATCTCCTCCGGCACGGAAGAAGTCCACGTGTACGAAACGCATCCGGCGCAAAGCGCCAGAACCGTCAAACAGCAGCAAAGGTTTTTCACTTCATTCTCCTTTTCACTTCGCCTGCGCCGGAGCGGCTTCCTTCAATTCCGCGAGTCGCGCGCGCACGGTATCGGACATTGAACTGGCGGGATACTCTCTCAAGAACCGCTCGTACGCGCTTATCGCGCTGCTGCGCGTGCGTGTTTTGGAGTCGTAGAACTTCGCGGCCAGATACGCCTCCTTCTCGACAAGCGCCACGGCCTCGTCGCGCCATGCCGTGAACTCGTCGCGATGCTCGCCCAGAGAGTCCGCGAGAAGCGCCAGCTTTAGAAACGCCACCGTGTCCAGGCACCGGCTCCTGTTGTACTCGTGGGCTCTCAGCAGGGTCATCCTTGTCTTCGCCTCTTCGTACAGGGCGTCCCGCGACTGCTTGGTCCCGGGATAAAGGCTGCGCAGATTCTCGTAGACCTCTATCGCCTGCTCGTACTCGTCCTCGTCCACCCGAAGCCGCGCCACGGTGAGCATCGCCTCCGGGGCGAACTCCGCGCCAGGCGCGTGGACGACGACCGACTCGAACGCCCGGCGTACGTCCGTCGTGTTGTCGAAACGGAAGAAGACGATTTTCTTGCCGGCGACGCGCATCGCCTGCGCGGTGTCGTACATCTTTTTCACGACGGCGTCGTAGTCGCACTGCGACGAATAGAAGTCGGCGAGATACTTGTATTCCTCAAAGGCCTGCTGATAGTCGCGCATCTTTTCGCGGTACAGGTCTGCGAGCTCCTCCTGCGCGAGCGGCGCCTCGGGCGACGTCGGCCATTCCGCCACGAGCGCGTCGTAGGCGTTGCGCGCCTTGCGCCACGCTTCGTCCGCCGCGCACTCGCGCGCCCAGGCGAGCTGGTCCGCGGGGTTGTCGCGCTTGGGTCCGCTCCACCACGAGAAGAAGCCTGGTTCCTTCTTGGACTGGGCTATGATGTTCTCCTCTTTGTCGAAGCCTGGATATGCGTCGGTGGCATAGCGCGAACCGGGCCCGGGGGTCATCACCGGCTCTGCCGCAAGAGCGATGGACGCCATGATCGACGCCACGCAAAAAGTAGTCCATTTGATTGTCATGGCGCCTATTATATCATACCGCGCGCAAACATGCCATTGCCAATTTGCTTTTTCTTCAAAAAGCGCGCGGCCGTCCGCCCCGCCGGCGGGCCGGGCGCGACGCTACGACCGCCTGACGAGAAACAGGTATTCCGTCACCTTCGCCGGCCTTTGGCGCAGGTTGCGCGAGCCTCTGAAAGTGTTGTACTCGATATCGATACGGGTTACGGCGCCCAGCGTCTTGAGAAACGCCATGAACCGATCCTTCGCTATGAAACCCTCGGAGTTGTACGAGACCATCAGATGCTTCGCAGGCGTTTTCGCGAGCAGCTCGAACAGCGCAGGCTCCGCCTCGCGCTTCTTGTTGTACCTCGAGCGGTTCCACCCGGCGGGTATTCCGCTCGCCGCGCTGACCTTCGCGGGGGCTTTGTTCTCGGCCAGCAGATTGAGCATGAAGTAGTTGGAGCCGTACGGATGCTGGTTGTACGGCGGGTCGAAATACGCCAGGTCCACCTGCTTCAATTCCGCCGCGACCGCGTTGGCGTCGCCGCGCAGCACGGTGCTTTCGCATTCGAACTCCGAAAGGACAGGCTTCTGCAGGCGTATGCCGCCGCATATCCGCCCGAGCGCATTGCGCCCTTCGCCGCCGAACTCGCCTATTCCCCGCCGGTTTTTGTAGAAACCCTTGAAAACCCCGGACGTGTTCGCGTGTATCGACGCCTCGGCGAGAAGCGGACCGAGCAGGAGATTGAAGTATTTAGGCGGCACGACCGCGTCGAGCGCGCGCCTCGCCGAATCGAGCAGAACGGCGTTCGAACGCGTGTAGAACGCACGCTCGCCACGGAGGATTTCAGCGTCGCTCCGTGGAGCGTACATCCCGGCGACGAATCCTTCGCGCATGTTCGCGGACGCGCAGGCCGTCCATTCTCGGAAAACTTCGTCGAACTCGCCGTCGTCTATCGAGGAGCGGTTCGTCAGATAGCACCTGTTCGCAACTTCGCTGTAAAGTTCGAGATCGTTGGCGATTATCGACGACGAATGCCTCTTCATGAAACGCGACACTATGCCGCTGCCGGAAAATGCGTCGAAGAACGACACTCTGTCCTTGCCGAGATCCTTTTTGACCGCGTCGACGCCGGCCCCGATATGCGGCAGCAGCGCGCGCTTGTTGCCGAGGTATGTGATAATCTGGGTCGAGAGATACGCCTGCGATTCCTGCATGCCGCATTGCGGCGTTTCGCCGCCGCGCGTCATCTGTACACCTCGCCGGCCCACTCGTAGTCTTCGGAGAAGTCCTCGCCCAGCACGGCCTCGAGCATGTACTTGAGAACGCGCCGCGCGTCAAAGAGAGCGTGGTATTTCGCGCGTCCGGACGCCGCGACCGCGCGGCGGGCGTCATCGTGGCTGTTGTACCAGGCGATCTTTTCGGCCAGATCGCCCGCTTCGTGAAAGTATACCGTGTCGGCTTCGGAGAAGAACCGCTGCATTTCGTTGCCGTCGTACTGGAAAGCAAGCACTCCGTTGCCCATCAAGTGGGTGATCCGGTCGGAGGCGTACCACTTCCAGCCCTCAAACCGGTTTATGGACAGCCCCGCCTTCGACGCGGCGATCGCCTCCTCGTAGTCGCGGCCTACGACGAGCGGCGACTTGCCCATGCCGAAAAAGCCCGTTCT
The DNA here is from genome assembly GCA_946628745.1 of uncultured Verrucomicrobiota bacterium. Taxonomy (GTDB): domain Bacteria; phylum Verrucomicrobiota; class Kiritimatiellia; order RFP12; family UBA1067; genus UBA1067. Next base: position 4,265 of record CAMOXA010000084.1, read on the forward strand.
GACCGACGGGTCAAGCATGGGGATGAGCTTGTCTAGAAGCTCCGCCCTGGCGTCCGCGAGCGCGGGGCGGCCGGCGAAAAAAAGGTCGTAGCGAAAATCCGTCTTCGCGGAGTTGTCCTCCGTCTCGAAAGCGCTGTCGCTTGGATTCGGGAAGAAGCCCACGATGTTGCGGCCGGTCGTCCACTCGCGCAGCTTGCCGCCGGCTGTCGTGACGAATATCGCATCGCACGAGTGCATCCGCCGCGCGATCTGTTCGCAGCAGTGCGCCGTCTCCACTGGGTCGCAATTGATATGCACGAGCCTCACGCCCGGCGCGGCGCGGCGCATCGCGTCAAGCGTCTCGTTGCCTATATAGTCGCAATGGCTTATGAACACGACGTCGGGACGGTAGTTGCGCACGGTCTGGACGAGACGGGAGTTCATCATCCGCGCGCCGATTCCGCGCATGAAGCCCAGAGGCGCCAGAAAGCGGGCGACATCCCTCTCCGAGAATGCAAGCGACGGCATGTCCAGTCTCGTCGCGCCCGCCTGAAGGCGCATGTCGATGCCGGTCCTGCCCCGGCCCCAGTGCCGGATGAGAAAATTGCCTGCAAACAGAATGCGCGGTTTCATGGTGTTGTCGGACATGCGGTATGCCGGACGCCGCTACATCATCGGATCCTGCACGTATTCGGAGTGCTCCGGCTCGGGCTCGGATGTCTGGAAGTTGGAGTCCTCGCTGCGGGGGATCTCCCTGTCGCCGAAGCGCGTGTATTCGCGGAAGAAGTTGACCTTCACCTCGCCCGTCTCGCCGTTGCGGTTCTTGGCGACGTCGATTATGGCCAAAGTCTCGTCGCCGGAATCCGGATCGCTCGGCGTGCGGGACGGACGGCGCAGCAGAAAGACGACGTCCGCGTCTTGTTCGATAGCGCCGGAGTCTCGCAGGTCCGAGAGCTTCGGGCGCTCGAACTTGTCGCCGCGCTGCTCGTTGGCGCGCGAAAGCTGGGAGAGCACGATCACCGGAACCTTGAGTTCCTTGGCCATGGCTTTGATCTGCTGCGAAATCATGCTTACTTCTATCTGGCGGCTGCCCTGGCGCGCGGCCTCGCGGCATGTGCAAAGCTGCAGATAGTCGATGACGATAAGCTCTATGCCGTGCTGTTTCTTGGCGCGGCGCGCGCGGGCCCTGAGGTCCATCACGTCCAGGCCTGCCGCGTCGTCCACGTATATCGGCGCGTCCTTCAGGTCTCCGGCCGCCTGGAATAGGTTCTGCATGAGAGCCTGCTTCTCGACACGCGAACAGAGGTTGCGGTTGAGCCGCCAGGTGTTTATGTGCGCGCGCCCGGCGACCATGCGCCGCGTCAGAGCCTCCACAGGCATTTCGAGCGAGAAAATCATCACGGGATGGCGCTTGCCCTTGTCGGTCTTGACTGGCACGTTGTTCATGTCCAGCCCGAGCGCGCAGCTCTCGGCGATGTTCATGGCGAGAGATGTCTTGCCGACGGAAGGACGCGCCGCTATCACGATCATTTCGGAGTTCTTGAGGCCCTGCAGTTTCTCGTCGAGGTGCGTCAACCCCGTTGAAAGCCCTTCGAATGTCGTGCCGTTCGACTTGAACATGTCGTTCAGCCTGTCGAAGCTGCTCTGCACGGCGCTCGACCAGGGCATTGTGCCGTCGCCCTGGACGCCGATTTCGAGAAACGATTTCTCCGCCTCGCCGAGGACGGCCTGCGGATCGGGCCACTCGCCTTCGTCGTAGCACTTCTCGACGACTTTCGAGGCGCGCTCGATCATGAGGCGCCTGAGGTACTTGCCGCATATCAGTTCGAGATAGTGCTCGGCGTGGGCCGTAGTCGGCGTCTGCTCGATGAGAGACTGGACGTACCCGGCGCCGCCGACCGCATCGAGCTTTCCCTCCGAGCGCAGATACTCGTTCACCATCAGCGCGCCGGTCGGCTTGCCGAGACGGTTGAGATGCAGCATGGCCGCGAATATCTCGCGGTTGCGCGGTTCGAAGAAGGTCTCCGGCGAAACCCCTTTCGTGAGGCAGATGTCCATAATCCGATCCTCGCCGCGCACAGTCGTGTCGACGAGAATCGAACCGAGAACTGCTCTCTCGGCTTCGGGGTTGTTTGGCGGTGTCTTCAGGTCTTCCATGGCGAATGGCCGCGACTTGCGTCGCGGCCACTTTGCGTCTTGATGTACCGACAGGATCGGGATCAGTCCGCCGAAGGACGGACCTTGCCTTCCTTGATACGCTTCTCGATGACTTCCTGTGCGATGTTCTTCGGCACGGGTTCGTACTGCTTGAAGATCATCGTGAAGGAGCCGCGGCCCTGCGTGACCGTGCGAATCGCGTTCGAGTAGCCGAACATCTCGCCGAGCGGGACGGTGGCCTTGATAAGCTTGACTCCGGCGCGGTCGTCCATGCCTTCGACGCGTCCGCGGCGCTGGTTGATCGACCCGTTCGCCGCGCCCATGTACTGTTCGGGCACGACAACCTCGACATCCATCATGGGCTCCAGCAGCTGAGGCTTCGCTTTCATGAAGCCCTGCTTGAAGCACTGCATCGCGCAGGTGATGAACGCGAATTCGTTCGAGTCGAC
>CAMOXA010000085.1 GCA_946628745.1 uncultured Verrucomicrobiota bacterium
GCAGGACTCATAAGCCTAAGGTCAAGGGTTCGATCCCCTTTCTCGCCACCATCCCCAAAGTTTGAAGATTCCGCCACCGGTCAAGGCGCAGATGTGCGCAAGGATATGGGATGTCGCTTGCCCATTGAGCCGCGGCGGAATTTTTGGTACAATATGCGGCCAATGGCAAGGTGTGCAAAAGATCCGCGTCCCAGCTGGGACGAATATTTCATGGAAATCGCCAACGTGGTGGCGACGCGCAGCAACTGTTCGCGCCGCCATGTCGCCGCAGTCATCGTCAAAGACCGGCACATTCTGTCGACCGGCTACAACGGTACGCCGCACGGCGTCAAGAACTGCTTCGCAGGCGGGTGCCCGAGATGCGCGGGGACGGTCAAGAGCGGCACGCATCTTGAAGAGTGCCTTTGCGTCCATGCGGAACAGAACGCAATCTGCCAGGCGGCATTGTTCGGCCACGCGGTCGACGGCGCGACGATATACGTCACCATCTCGCCGTGCCTCACGTGCGCAAAGCTCATCATCAACGCGGGGATAAAGGAAGTGGTCTACGGCGGCGACTACGCCTTTCTCGATGCGGTGAAAGACATTTTCAAAGCGGCGGGCGTCAGCCACCGCAAGTTCACACCCCCAAAGAAGCGTTTACAGGAGAAACAAAAACAATGAGAAAGAAAATCATAGCAGGCAACTGGAAGATGAACATCAAGCCGTCCGAAACGGCCGCTCTGGTGAAGGGCGTCGTCGAGGCGACAAAGGATTTCACGAACGTCGAGGTCGTGTGCTGCACGCCCGCGATAGACGTGCCCGCCGCGGTCGCGGCGGCGGCCGGGACCCATGTCGGCATCGGCGCGGAGAACTGCCACTGGAAGGAATCCGGCGCCTACACCGGCGAGATTTCGACCGGCATGCTGCTCGACGCGGGCGCGAAGTATGTCATCATCGGCCACAGCGAGCGCCGCCAGTATTTCGGCGAGACCGACGAAACCGTGAATCTGCGCGCACGTGCCGCGATCGCCGCAGGGCTTGTCGCCATCGTTTGCGTCGGCGAGACGCTCGAAGAGCGCGAGGCCGGCAAGCTCGTCGAAGTCATCGAGCGCCAGATGAACGTCGGGCTCAAGGACGTCACGGCGGCGGACTGCGCCAAACTCGTCATCGCCTACGAGCCCGTATGGGCTATCGGCACCGGCAAGACCGCGACGCCCGATCAGGCGCAGGAGGTCCATGCGCTCATCCGCGCGACTCTCGCGAAGCTCGTCGGACAGGAGACGGCCGAGACGGTCCGCATCCAGTACGGCGGTTCCATGAAACCCGGCAACGCCGCGGAACTGCTCGCGAAGAAGGATATCGACGGCGGGCTCATCGGCGGCGCGGCACTCAAGGCCGCGGACTTCGCCGGAATAGTCGCCGCAGCGAACTGACGTCAATGAAGCGGTTTTACATCGCGCTTGCACCGCTCGCGCTTGTCGCAGGGTGCTTTGACGAGCCGACGCCCGCCTACAAGACGGTCGCTCCAGAAACCAGGATATACCTGAAGGACGGGGCGATGACGGTATTCACGAAGGAGGCTCTTTTCAGAGACGGCCTCGTGGACATACACGGCGTCGGCATGACCAACCTCTCGGCGATTGCCGAGAGGCTGGCCCCGGAGACTGTCGAGTATCTCAATCTCGACCGCAACGCGCTCACGAACGTCGACGAGCTGGCGGGTTTCACCTCGCTCAGATGGCTGAGACTGAACGACAACGCGCTCGAAGCGCTGCCGGACATGTCGAAGTTTGCCGAACTAAGGCGCATATACCTTCGCGGCAACAAGTTTCGCGAAGTGCCCTCTTCGCTGAAGGACCTGCCGAAACTTGCGGACATCGACATGTCGGGGAATCCGATCGAAACGCTGCCCGTATGGCTCGCCAACAAGCCAGGCCTTGAGAACCTTTCGTTTTCGGGTACCAAGCTGAAGGAACTGCCGAAGGATCTTTCCGCGTGGAAGCCCACGTTGACGACTCTGCAACTCGGCGATCTTGAACTTTCCGAGGCGGAGATGCACAGAATCCGCACGGCGTTGCCCATGACAAGGGTAGTGTTCTGATGCCGCCGCCCCGCATGGCACGGGGCGGGATCGAGGAGCTCGCGACGGAAAGCCCCGCGAAGCTCCTCTTCAAATATTCCTGGCCGGCGCTTGTCGCCATGACGCTCAACGCGCTCTACGCCGTCGTGGATCGCGTATTCATCGGCAAGGGTTGCGGCGTGGACGCCATGGCGGGCCTCACGCTCGCCATGCCGATAATGATGCTCTTCGGCGCATTCGGGGTGTTCGTCGGCGCGGGCCACTCGGCGGTGCTTTCCATAAAACTCGGCGAAGGCGACAGGGTGTCGTGCGAGAAACTTCTCGGCGAACTGGTCGCTTTCAAACTGCTTTTCTTTTTCACGCTCCCGCCGCTCGTCTTCTTCAATCTCGACACGGTGCTTTCGTGGTGCGGGGCCGACAAGGTGACGCCCGGAGCGTACGAGGCGGCCAAGACGTATCTTCGACTCGTCCTCTTCTCCCATCTTTTCTCGCATCTCGCTTTCGGACTGTCGGCGATGCTGCGGGCCGAGGGCGGCGCGACGCGCTCGATGGTCTGCATGGTCGTCGGATTCGGCCTCAATCTCGTTCTCGACCCGCTTTTCATATTCGTCTTCGGTATGGGGATAGCCGGCGCGGCGTGGGCGACGAACATCGCGATGTTCGCGAGTTGCGCGTGGGCGCTCGGCTGCTATATGCGCGGCAGGACGGTCGTGCGTCTGAGGCTCAGGCGCATCGGCTTCTACCGCAGGCTCGCGGGGCGCGCGGCTGGCGTCGGACTCTCGCCGTTCCTTCAGCAGCTTCTAAGCTCGCTTATAGCGGTCTCGCTGCAGCTGGCGTTCGCGCGGTGGATGCCTGACAAAACGTCACGGACGGCCCAGATAGCATCGCTTGGCGTCTTCCAGTCGGCATTGATACTGATTTTCATGCCTATGCTCGGCGCCCAGCAGGGATTGCAGCCGATAATAGGTTTCAACTGGGGCGCGCGGAACTTCCGCCGGGTTCTCGGTACGCTGAAGACCGGGCTGTGGGTCACGGCGGCGCTGAGTTTCGCGGCGTTCGTCGTCCAGGTCGTGCCGCCGTTCCCGGAATGGATCGCGATGATGTTCCTGCCGTCGTCCGACGCGGCGCTCGTCGATCTCGCCGCCCACGACCTGAGAGTCTCCAACTGCATGATTTGGTGCATAGCAGCGAACGTCGTCGCGACGACGTACTTCCAGTCTATCGGGCGGCCGAAGGCGGCGATATTGCTGTCGGTCCTCAGGCAGGGGGCGTGCCTTCTGCCGATTGTGTGGCTGCTGCCGCGCTTTATGGAAGACAAGGCGCTTGCGATATGGCTGTCGATGCCGGTTTCGGACGTGCTGTGCAACGTGGCGACAATTCCGCCGCTCGCCGCGCACGCGCGCTTTCTCTCTCGGGTACGTTCGCGGGGGGCGGCCGCAGTGCTGGCGCTTCTCGCCTTCGCGACCGCGGCTTTTGCGGCGGCTCCCGCGAAGCCCCGCCCGGCGATACCGCGCTACAGGCCGATTGGCGTGGCGAGCGTGCACGACCCGTCGATATTCAAGGACAGGGACGGGCGCTACCATGTTTTCGGCACCCATCTCGCGAGCGCGGTTTCGGACAATCTGGTCGGCTGGCGTCAGACCGACACGCTGAGGCGCGCCGTAGGCGAGGCTGCGGCGGGCAAGATTCGCGCGTACAACGCCGACGAAAAGGCGGCACGCTGGTTCGATTATCTCTGGGCTCCGGACGTGATATACAACAGGAAGATGCGCAAGTACTGCGTCTACCTGTCGGCGAACGGCGACCACTGGCAGTCCAATATCGTCCTGCTGACAGCGGACAGGTTTGACGGCCCGTATGACTATTCCGGGACGGTGGTGTACGGCGGCTTCACCGCGGCCAACTGGCGCATTACCGACGTCGGCGCCGTGCTTGGCGTGGACGAACTTCCCGCGAGATACGTTGAAAACGGCGTCCATAACGGAAAGTGGGGACCGAAGTTCCCCAATTGCATCGACCCGTGCGTCTTCTACGACGACAGCGGCGGACTGTGGATGACCTACGGTTCGTGGTCGGGAGGAATTTTCATGCTGCGGCTCGACGAACGAACGGGCTTAAGGAGCCGCAAGGTGAAGTATCCGGACGGTGAGCACTCCGATCCGTATTTCGGGCGCAAGATAGCGGGCGGCGCGTATGTGTCGGGCGAAGGGTCGTACATAAAGAAGATCGGCGAGTGGTACTGGCTATTCATGTCGTACGGCAAGCTCGACTCGCGAGGCGGCTACAATGTGCGGGTGTTCCGGTCGAAGCGTCCCCAAGGGCCTTACCGGGACCGGCTGGGCAACACGCCGTTCTACGACACGTACAGGCTCAACTTCAACGACTCCGTCGGGGTCAGGCTTTTCGGCGCGTACAAATGGGGACCGGACGGCGAAGGGATGGTCGCACAGGGGCACAACTCGGCTTTTGTGGACGACGACGGGCGCGCGTACATGGTCTACCACACTCGCCTGGCCAGTTTTCACGAAGGGCACTATGTGCGCGTACACCAGCTTTTCCTGAACAAGGACGGCTGGCTTGTCGCGGGACCGTACCGCATGAGGGGCGAGCGCCTCGACAAGCGCGGTCTCGGCTCGCGCGAGATCGCCGGCGAGTACGACGTCATAGTGCACAGGCTCGACGTCGACTATGAACGGCTCGGCATGAACCAGCCGGTGAGAGTCTCGCTCAATCCAGACAAGACTGTCTCTGGCGCGTTGTCGGGCAGATGGGAGGCAGAGCCCGGCACGCCGTACGTAACGCTCTCGCTGGGCGGTCCGGCGAAGGACGTCTACCGCGGCGTGGCGCTCGTGATGGCGGTGGACGGAACGAACGAGAAGACGCCGGTCTTCACCGCGCTGGGCGACAAAACCCAGGTGACGATATGGGGCTCGAAGGCGCGCCGGTAGCCGGGGCTCGGGAGCGCGTGCGCCGCGACTCTTGCCCGGCGGGGGAACGTTGTGATATAATATCAATCCAGAGCCATGCGCAGGCACGGCCGGTTGAACAAAGGAACGGAACACATCAAATGACAAAGGCGTTTTTCTCTCTCGCGGCGTTTGCGGCCGCAACCTTCTTCGCCCAAGCGGAGATACAGATAATCAACGGGCAGAAGTACGAATGCCGCGACGGCATGTGCATGCCCGTCGACGACGAACCCGACGACGAACCCGGCGGCGAGGAGGCCGCGCCGGAGGAACTGCCGGCCGAACAGACGCCAGACGAGGCGGCAGGCGTCGTGTGCGAAGGGGGCGTATGCCGCATGGCCGAGCCGCCCGACGACGTCAAGGAGGCTTTTGGAGGCGGCAAGGCGTCTGCAGCAGAAACGCCGCGTCTCGCGCAGGGCTATATGGGAGTCGACGAGTTCGTCGCCTTTCTCGAGAACCGCGAGGGTCCGTCCGCGCTCGAAGGCAAGGGCTGGTGGCTGGTGCTGGCGATTGTGCTTTTCGGCGGACTGTGCATGAACCTCACGCCGTGCGTTCTGCCGATGGTGCCTGTGAATCTCATGATCATCGGGCGTTCGGCCTCGCGCGGCGCGCTGTACGGCCTCGGCATCGCGCTCGCGTACGGAGTGCTCGGCGTTCTGGCGGCTGTGGGCGGCATGGCGTTCGGCGAGATACAGTCGAGCCCGTGGTTCAACGCTGTCATCGCCGTGCTGTTCTTCGTCCTCGCGCTGGCGCTTCTCGGAGTGTTTTTCATCGACTTCTCGAAGCGCCGCAATTCGCTGGCGTCGATGCGTGAAAGCATGTGGCCGGGGCTTTTCGCGTTTTTCATGGGCGTGGTGGGGGCCGTCCTCGCAGGCGCGTGCGTGGCGCCGATACTCATATCGGTGCTGCTTTTGACGGCGAGCCTTTTCGCGAAGGGCGTGTACGCCGCGCTGGCGCTGCCGTTCGTTCTCGGCCTCGGGATGGCGCTGCCGTGGCCTTTCGCCGGCGCGGGGCTGAAGGCGCTGCCGAAGCCCGGAGCGTGGATGACAAAGGTGAACAAGATTTTCGGCGCGGTCGTGCTGTGCTTCGCGGCGTGGTACGCGGTTCTGGCGTGGCGCGGCTTCACGGGAAGCGGCGCTGACGGTTCAGCGGCGGCGGAAGGAGCAGTCGTCATTTCTTCGCCGTCCTCGTTCTCGCTCGACGGGTTGAAGCGTCCGGTCATGGTCGATTGCTGGGCGAGCTGGTGCAAAAACTGTTCGGCGATGGACGCGACGACACTGGCCGACGAGCGCGTCCGCAAGGCGCTGGAACGCTTTACAACGGTCAGATTGCAGGCTGAGGACATAAAGGCGCTGAAGGCGACGCCCGGTTTTGAAAAGGTGGCGGGGCTGCCCGCGTACTTGATTTTCGAGTAGGACGCGATTTGCGCTTTTTTCATTTTTTCGCATGCAACCTATTGACGGCGCATAGGAAAAATTGCTACAATTTACTTGCTCCTGTTTGAGAAGGCGGGTGCTTTCGGGCAGGAGCAACAAGTTACAGTAAGGAACAGTCAGATGGAAATCTATGTTGGTAACCTCGCGTACGCGACCACCGACGACGGACTCAAGGCGGCGTTCGCGGCATTCGGCGAAGTTACCGCCGTTCGCGTTGTGACCGATCGAATGACCGGCCGCAGCAAAGGATTCGGCTTCGTCACGATGCCCGACGCCACCCAGGCGCAGGCCGCGATCGACGCC
>CAMOXA010000086.1 GCA_946628745.1 uncultured Verrucomicrobiota bacterium
TGCGCGGCGGATGTGGAGGCCAGGTACGGCGTGAAGCTCGCGCGTCTCGCCGCGCTCGGCATTTCAGGGATGATGCACGGGTATCTGCCGTTTGACGAACACGGCAAGCTTCTCGTGCCTTTCCGCACCTGGCGCAATGTCATGACAGCCGGTGCCGCGGCGGAACTGTCGGCCCTCTTCAAGTTCAACGTTCCGCAACGCTGGTCGGTCGCCCATTACTACCAGGCTGTTCTCAACAAAGAACCGCATGTGCCGGCGGTGCGCTGGCTCACGACGCTCGCGGGCTATGTGCATTACTCGCTCTCCGGCGAGAACGTGATGGGCGTCGGCGAGGCCAGCGGCATGTTCCCGATCGATCCGGCGACAGGCGACTACAACGAGCGGATGCTCGCGGCGTTCGACGCGAAAGCCGGCGGCTCGCTCAAGTCCAAGCTCCCGAGAGTCCTCAAGGCGGGCGAGAAGGCGGGCGTTCTGACCGAACGCGGCGCGAGGTGGCTCGACCCGACCGGCGTTCTCCAGCCCGGCGCTGTGATGGCCCCGCCCGAGGGCGACGCCGGCACCGGCATGGTCGCCACTAACGCCGTCGCCCCGAAAACCGGCAACGTTTCGGCGGGAACGTCCATCTTCGCCATGGTCGTCCTGGAGGACGCGATGAAAGGCTATTATCCCGAAATCGACGTCGTCACCACGCCGACGGGCCACGAAGTCGCGATGGTGCACTGCAACAATTGCACGAATGAAATCAACGCCTGGGCCGATCTCTTCAAAGGCGTGTTCACGCAAAAGGAAGGCGGGCCGAACATATACGGCACGCTCTTCAAAGAATCGCTCAAGGGCGCGAAGGATTGCGGCGGCGTCGTGGTGGTGCCGTTCCTTTCGGGCGAGCCAGTGACGGGCGTCGCCGACGCGATGCTCAAGGTCGTGCGAAAGCCCGACAGCGAGTTCACGCTGGCGAACTTTTTCAGGGCCCAGATTTATTCCGCTTTCGTCTCGCTCAAGCTCGGCATGGACATTCTTCGCGGCGAGGGCGTCGAAATCAAATCGCTCATGGGCCATGGCGGCATCTTCAAAGACAAGGGCATCGCCCAGCAGTATCTCGCCGACGCGCTCAAGACGCCTGTTACATGCATGTCCACGGCGAGCGAAGGCGGACCCTGGGGCATGGCGGTACTCGCCGCGTACGCGGCCTCCGGCGCCGTCGAGCCGCTTGAGGAGTATCTGGACAAGAAGGTGTTCGCCGGCGCCGCCAGCGAGACGCTCGCCCCGACTGCGGACGGCGCGGCCGGTTTCGACCGCTATGCCGCCAACTTCAAGGAGGCCATCCATGCTTGAGGCGCTCAAAGCCGATGTCTTCAAGGCCAACCAGAGGCTTGTCTCTTCGGGCCTTGTCGTGCTCACCTGGGGCAATGCGTCCGGGTTCGACCCCGAATCGAAACTGGTGGTCATCAAGCCTTCCGGCGTCGACTACGACAAGATGACGGCTGACGACATGGTCGTCGTCGATCTCGACGGCAAGGTGGTCGAAGGCGCGTTGCGCCCGTCCAGCGACACTGCGACCCACATCGAGTTCTACAAGAACTTTCCGGGCGTGAAGGGCGCCGTGCACACCCATTCGGTCGAGGCGACGGCCTGGGCCCAGGCGTGCCGCGAGATACCGTGCTACGGCACGACCCACGCCGACACGTTCCACGGACCGGTGCCGCTCACGCGCATTCTCACCGAGAAGGAAGTTGAAGAAGCTTACGAGCTCAATACCGGCAAGGTTATCGTCGAGCGCTTCAAGGATCTCGAACCCATGGCCGTACCGGGCGTGCTCGTCGCGGGACACGCGCCTTTCACGTGGGGCAAGAATCCCCAGGACGCGGTCGACCACGCCATCGCTCTCGAGTCAATCGCCAGAATGGCCCGGCTTACCGAGCAGATCGCCGCGGCGAAGCCCGCCCCCGGGCTCGTCCCCTATGTGGGCGAAAAGCACTACCAGCGCAAGCACGGCAAGAACGCTTACTACGGACAGAAATAGCCATACCCCCGAACAATCAACCCAAACAAAACAATAATACAAGGAGCAAAACGACATGTTGACAGGAATAGACTGGCTGATGATCGCGGCATATTTCGCCTTGCTGGGCGGAGTTGTCGTCTTCACGATGAAACGGCAAAAGATAAAAAGCGGCGACGACCTGTTTCTGGGCGGACGCAGCGTAGGGTGGCTCGCCATCGGCGCGTCGATCTTCGCCGCGAACATTGGTTCGGAGCATCTCATCGGGCTTGCCGGCTCGGGAGCCGCCGCGGGCCTCTCCCAGGCCCACTGGGAGTTCCACGCGTGGGTGCTCGTCATGATGAGCTGGGTGTTCCTGCCTTTCTACTACAAAAGCGGCGTGTCGACCATGCCGGAATTCCTTGAGCGGCGGTTCGGTCCGAAAGCGCGTTGGATACTCTCCCTCGTCTCTCTGGCCGCGTATGTCCTCACCAAGATTTCCGTGACCGTCTACGCCGGCGCGCTTTTCTTCGAGGTCATGATGCCCGAAGTCCATATCACCATCGGCGGCACGACAATCGGGTCGTTCTGGATCGGCGCCGTCGCGACTGTCGTCCTCGCCGGACTCTACTCGTCGATTGGCGGACTCTCTGCGGTCGTCTACACCGACCTCGTCCAGACCGGCATCATTCTCGCCGGCACGCTCTCGGTGACGGCTTTCGCCCTCTACCATCTCGGCCACAGCGGCGTCGCGTTCGCCGACGGTACGACCGCCAACAGCATGGCCGACGGCTGGGCGGTTTTGAAGCAGACCATCAAGTCCACGGACAATGTCGAGGCGTTCGGCCTTTGGCATTCGCTCTCGCACAAGGCCTTCCCGTGGCTCGGCGTCGTCGTGGCGTCCGTCACGATCGGCATCTGGTACTGGTGCACCGACCAGTTCATCATCCAGCGCACTCTCGCGGCCAAGAACCTGACGAACGCCCGCCGCGGCGCCATTTGGGGCGGCTTCCTCAAGCTCGCGCCGGTGTTCCTCTTCCTCGTTCCCGGCATGCTCGGCTTTGCGCTGCACCACAACCACGTCGTGGTCGGCGGGTCCCAGTTCGCGATTCCGCTCAAGGCGGCCGCAGACGGTACGATGGTCATCAACGGCGATACGGTCTTCCCGACGCTCGTCCAGAACCTCCTGCCGGTCGGCTTCCGCGGACTCGTCGTCGCCGGCATGATCGCGGCGCTCATGAGCTCGCTCGCGTCGCTCTTCAATTCCGTCTCGACGCTGTACACCGTCGACGTCTACCAGAAGCTCAAGCCCGAGACGTCACAGGAGAAGCTCGTGAAGATCGGCCGCATGACTACAATCACGATGACCGCTCTCGGCCTTCTCTGGCTGCCGATCATGAAGGCGATCTCCGGCGGCGGACTCTACAAGTACATCCAGTCGGTCCAGTCCTTCCTCGCGCCGCCGATTGTCGCCGTGTTCGTGCTCGGTCTCCTTTGGAAGCGCATGAATCTCAAGGGTGCGGTCTGGGGGCTTTCGGTCGGCTTTACGCTTGGCATGGCCAAGCTCGCGGCCAATGCTCTGTGGGGCGGGGCCGACGACTATGCGTTCATTCAGGACTTCTATTTCTCGGGCATCCTGCTCGTCCTGTCGATCGTGATCGTCGTTGTCGCTTCGCTCACGGACCCCGCGCCTGACGCGGCGCACTTGAACGGACTCAACTTCTTCTGCCTCGATGCGAAGTACAAGGAGGAGAACCGCGCCAGCTGGAACTGGGTAGATGTCGTCGCCAGCTGCATAGTCGTCGGTCTTGTAGTGTGCGCCTACGCATACTTCTGGACCTGGCTTGACTGACGGATCGCGCCTGGGCTTGATGCGGCGCGTCATCCCCTGCGCCGCCAAGCCCCGGCCGGGCGTCGCTGGCGCGGAACGCGGAAAAATGGTATAATATCCGGCTATGAGAATTGGTTGCCATCTATCGTCCAGCGGAGGCTATCTGGCCATGGGCCAGACTGCCGTGTCAATCGGCGCGAACGTCTTTCAGTTCTTCACGCGCAATCCGCGCGGAGGCGCCGCGAAACCGGTGGACAAAACCGATGTCGCGTCGTTTCTGGAGTATGCGAAAGCGAACGGGATAGGGCCGATACTCGCCCACGCGCCGTATACGCTCAACGCCGCAGGCTCCGACGCGCGCGTGCGGGAGTTCGCCGAGATGACGATGCTTGACGATTTGAAGAGACTCGAGCTGACGCCAGGGGCGCTCTACAACTTCCATCCCGGTTCGCATGTCGGCCAGGGCGCGGAAAAGGGGATAGAGCTCATTTCTTCCATGCTCAAGAGGATTTTCGACGCGTTCGGCGCAGAACCCTCCACGACGGTTCTTCTGGAGACGATGGCCGGCAAGGGCTCTGAAGTCGGACGCGACTTCGGCGAGATACGCGAGATAATCGACAGAACCGGTCTCCCGCTTGGCGTGTGCCTCGACACGTGCCATGTATGGGACGGCGGCTACGACATCGCCGGCGACCTCGATGGCGTCCTGGGCGAGTTCGACAGGACGATTGGCCTCGACAGGCTCAAGGCGGTACATGCGAACGATTCCATGAACGCGCTCGGCTCTCGCAAGGACAGGCATGAAAAAATCGGCAAGGGCAAGATCGGTCTCGCGGCGTTCGAACGGATAGTGAACCATCCGAAACTCAAGGACCTGCCGTTCTATCTCGAAACGCCGTGCGATCTTCAAGGATACAAAGAAGAAATAGCTCTTTTGAAAGGACTGGTAAAATGAAGATATTCCGCGAACCGCAGAAACTGCAAAAGTGGGCCAAGGCGCAGCGTCTGGCCGGCAAGAAAATCGCTCTCGTGCCCACCATGGGGTTTCTGCATGAAGGGCATCTGTCGCTGATAGCGGCGGCGAAAAAGCGCGGCGCGGACGAGATAGTGGTCAGCGTGTTCGTGAACCCGGTGCAGTTCGGTCCGAACGAGGACTACGAGAAGTATCCGCGCGACGAGAAGGCGGACCTCGCGAAGTGCAAGGCGGCGGGGGCGACGGCGGTGTTCTTTCCGACGCCGGCCAACATGTATCTGGACAGGCATTCGGTGTACATAAACGAAGAAGATCTGTCGAAGGGGCTTTGCGGCGCGCGCAGACCGGGGCATTTTCGCGGCGTATGCACTGTAGTCGCGAAGCTCTTCAACTTGGCGCATCCCGACTTCGCCGTGTTCGGGCAGAAAGACTACCAGCAGGCGCAGGTGATAAAGCGGATGGTCAGGGATCTCAACTTCGATCTCAAAATATACGTGGCACCGATAGTGCGCGAGCCGTCCGGTCTCGCGCGTTCGTCGAGAAACTCATACCTGACCGCCGAAGAAAAGGGGCGGGCGCTGGCGTTGTCGCAGGCGCTGAAATCGGTGTCCGCCGGCAAGTCTGCGTCGCAGGAGCGCAAGCGCATAGAGAAGCTGCTGACCGGCGCCGGGCTTGTCGTGGACTATGTCGAGTTCGTCGACGGCGAGACGCTCGAGCCCGTGGCGAAAACCGCGAAGGGGGTGTGCGTGCTGCTGGCCGTTTACGACGGCGCGACGCGCCTCATAGACAACCGCGTTCTGTAGCGCGCGCCGGCGGACCGCGGCAGAATATCTCGTTTGGCAGTGGCGCGCGGCCGCCGCATTTGGTATAATATCCGCCCGAGGATTTTAGGAGATACAATGGAAATAGCAAAGAAATTCGATTCCGGCAAGCTTACCGTGACGGTCGGCGGCCGTGTAGACACGGTAACCGCGCCGGAATTGTCCGTCGCTTTGAATCTTGATGGAGTGACGGATTTGACAATCGACCTCGCCGGCGTGCCGTACATGAGTTCGGCCGGTTTGAGGTGCCTTCTTGCCGCGCAGAAGTCGATGAATGCGAACGGCGGCGAGATGAGAATCTCGAATGTGCAGCCCGTCGTCAAGGAAGTCCTCGACCTTACCGGATTTTCTGGCATATTCACTCTTGTGTAGGCGCGAAGCCGCCCGGCTTGGGCGGTATGGCGCCTGTTCAGGCGAAAAGGCGCGCAGGCGCGTCGGGCGAGCGCATCACCGCGAGAATCGCATTCGTGCGGTCGACGGCCTCCGAGAGATCTGCGCCGCCTGTCGTGGTTATCCTGACGGCGGTCGCTTCGAACTGGGTGTAGAGAAGGGCGATGGCGCGCGTGGGGTTTATCGACTTGTCGTATTCGCCGCGGCTTTTCGCTTCGATGATAAGCGAGTGCATTATGCGCTTGAGTCCGATCGTGTGGCGTTTTATGTAGGTGACTGGAATCTCGGCGGTGCGGCGCAACTGGCCGAGGTAGTCGGATATGACGCAGACGAAATCGCGGTAGTCGAAGAGAATCGACAGCACGGTAATGCATATCTGCCGCAGTTTCGCGTCCGCCGAATGGCGGGAACGGACGATTTCGGCGTACTTGGCCTCGATGCGCGAAGTGGCTTCGTCTATGGCCTCGTTGAATATGGCGCGCTTGTCTTTGAAATAGTTGTAGAGCGCAGTGCGGGATATCTTGCAGGTGTCGGCTATCATGCCGAAGTTTACGGCCGCATAGCCTTTCTGTCCGAAGAGCCGCAGGCTCTCCTGCACGATTTTCTTTTTGCGTTCCTCATGGTCTACTTTGCGTCGCATGCCATATATTAAACCACATTTTGCCGTGCGCGTCAAGTGCCGCCGGTAGACGCGTCGCCTTGCCGCGCCTTCCGCGTCACTTTACCTGCCACTTCAACCCACTTTACCTGCCACTTCAACCCG
>CAMOXA010000087.1 GCA_946628745.1 uncultured Verrucomicrobiota bacterium
CAGGACATGTTCCGCTTCTCCGGCATCTTCCGCAGCGTCGAGCTGTATGCCAGGCCGAAGACGGGCATTGCGGATTTTGCCGTCGAGACCGGTTTTGACGAGAAGTACGAGAACGCGACGCTCAAGGTGGACGTCAAGACGCGCCGCGGCGAAAACGACGCCGCGCCGATTGAGGTGACGGCGCGTCTTTACGACGCGGAGGCCAAGCTTGTCGCCGGCGCGAAGGGCGAGAGCATGTCCATGCAGGTCCCGGGCGTTTCGCTCTGGAGCGCCGAAAAGCCGTACCTCTACAAGCTTGTGTTGAAGTGCGGCGACGACATCCGCGTGGCGAACGTAGGCTTCAAAGACGTGAAGATATCAGGCAACAAGTTCCTCGTGAACGGCAAGCCGGTGAAGCTCAAAGGCGTCAACCGCCACGAGACGAATCCGGAGCGCGGACGTACGGTGAGCGTCGAAGACATGATTCGCGACATCACGTTGATGAAGCGCTACAACATCAACACCGTGCGCACATGCCACTACCCGGACGATCCCGTCTGGTACGACCTGTGCGACAGATTCGGCATCTACTTGATAGCCGAGGCGAACGTCGAGGCGCACGAGCCCGGCTACGGAGACAAGGGGCTCGGCCGCTTCAAGGAGTGGGAGAAGTCCATCGTCGAACGCAACGAGCGCCATGTCAGGTTCTACCGCAACCATCCGTCGATCGTCATGTGGTCGCTCGGCAACGAGACGGGCCACGGCGAGTGCTTCGAGAAGGCTGCCGCCGCCGTGCGCGCGGCCGATCCCATGCGCCGGCCAGTGCATTGGGAGCGCGGCAATCCTGTCGCGGATGTCGACTCGTCGATGTATCCTTCGGTCGAATGGCTCGAAGGGCGCGGCGTTCTTGGCGACAAGCCGGCCGGGAGCGGGACGCAGGACGGCTGGCCGAAGGAAAACCGCCAGTTCTCCGGCAAGCCGTACATAATGTGCGAGTACGCCCACGCGATGGGCAACGCGGTCGGCAATCTCAAGGAGTATTGGGATGTCATATACAGCCACGACTCTCTTGTCGGCGGGTGCATTTGGGACTGGGTCGACCAGGCCGTGTGGAAATACACCGACAGGTACGACCCGAAGACGGGCGGGCGCGAACGGTATCTCGCGTACGGCGGGGACTTCGACGACCAGCCGAACGACGGCCCGTTCTGCGTGAATGGAGTAGTGGATCCGCTCAGAAACGTCACGCCGAAGCTCGTGGAGGTCGGCCACGTATATCAGAATCTGGTCGTGACCCGTTCGCAGGACGGCCGGCTCTGGCTCGATAACAGATTCGGTTTCACAAGCGCCGGCGAATTCGCCGGAACGTGGCGGTTGACCGAAGACGGCGTCGTGGCGGCGAAAGGCGAGTTCGCGCCGCCTCCCGTCGCGCCGCTGTCGCGGGGCGAGCTGACGCTTGACGGAATGGCCGCGGCGCTCGCGACGCTCGACGGCGGCAAGGAGATATTCCTCGACGTGGCCTTCAAGACGAAAGAGCCGTCAATGTGGGCCGGCGCGGGCTGGACGGTCGCCGCCGACCAGATCGCGATGCCCGGACCGGCGGCGGCCGCCGCGGATGGCGGGAACGCGGCACCGGCGCCCGGCGAGGAGCCTCAGGATCGCGCAACGGGAATCCCGGTGCTTGGCGTCGACGAGACCGAAGACGAACTCACTGTCGAGCGCGGCAGAACGACGGCGGTCTTCAGCCGCAGAACCGGCGCGATCTCGCGCCTGATTCTCAGAGGCGGCGTCAATGTCTTCGACACTCCCGCGCCTGGCGTAGACGGCGGCCCGCGGTTGACTTGCGCTCGGGCGTTCACCGACAACGACAAGTGGATGATGGAAGACTTCTTCGCCTCCGGCCTCTCGCAGCTCAAGTACCATCCGGAACCGTTCACCGTCGCCAGCAACACCGTTACGGCTGTGGTGGACGTCACTGGCACCAAGGGCGCGGGCTTTCGCCACGAGTGCGTGTACATATTCGGCGAAGACGGTTCGGTCGAACTCGTGAACACCGTGAAACCATACGGCAGAATGCCGAAAGCCCTGCCGCGCCTCGGGCTCACGATGCGGCTCATGCCGGGGCTGGAGCGCATGCGCTGGTACGGACGCGGCCCCGGCGAGAACTACTGCGACCGGTCGACGGGCAGTTTCGTGGGAATATACGAATCGACCGTCACGGACCAGTTCGTCGATTACGTGCGCCCGCAGGACTGCGGCGCCAAGAGCGACGTGAGATGGGTCGAGTTTGTCGACAAATCAGGCGCTGGCGCGAGATTCTCGGGAGAACCGGAGATGTTCGTGCAGGCGCTGCACTACGGCTGGGAAGATCTGCATTTCGCGAGGCACCTTAACGGGCAGACTCGGCGGCGCGTGCCGCTCGTGCCGGACGAAGACGTGATATTGAATCTCGACGCCAGGCAGACGGGACTCGGCGGCGCGAGCTGCGGACCGGAGCCTATGTCGAAGTACCGGTTCGACCCGGCTGCCGAAACGACGTGGACTGTTCGCATAGAACCTGTGCGCGGCAAACGGCGCCAGCCGCGCCTAGCGCCCGTCGAAGAACCGTTCGGCCAGCCGGACTAGTTCCATGGCGTCCTTCGAGTAGAAGTCGGCGCCGATTTTGGCGGCGAAGTCCGCAGTGAGCACGGCGCCGCCGACCGCGACCTTGCAACCGGGCAGTTCGGCGTGGACGAGCCTTATCGTCTCTTCCATGCTGCCGACGGTGGTCGTCATGAGCGCCGAAAGGCCGATCAGTCTGGCGTGTTCGCGCCGGGCCGCCTCTAGAATCGCCGCGGGCGGGATGTCGCGTCCGAGATCTATTACTTTGAAGCCGTAGTTCTCCAGGAGCGAGCGGCATATGTTCTTGCCGATGTCGTGTATGTCGCCTTTGACTGTAGCCATGACTATCGGACCTTTCACGTCGGCCGCGTCGCGCTTCGGCAGGGCGGCGCGCACGACTTCGAACGCCGCGCCGGCGGCCTCTGCGGACATCAGAAGCTGCGGCAGGAAGACGGTGCCCGATTCAAAGCCCCGGCCTGTGGCTTCAAGAGCGGGGACTATGTGCCTGTCGATTATCTCCAGAGGGGCGGTGCCGGACGCGAGCGCAGCGGACGCGGCTGCTGCCGCGTCGGACTTCAGCCCGTGCCTGACCGCGTCGGAGAGCGTCGACGGTTCGCCGGACGGCGACGGCCGCGCTCCGTGCGAGGCAGCGCGCGACGCCGCGGCCGGAGAGGAGGACGGCGTGAAATCCTTGTAGGATTCTATCCACCTGCTGCATGTGCGGTCCTTGCCGGTCAGCGCGCGGTATGCGCGCATAGCGGTCATCATGTCGTCCGCCAGGGGATTCACGATGCCGGCGGAAAGTCCGTTGGCGAGCGCCATCGTGTAGAACGCGGCGTTGAGAAGGGGCCTGGCGGGCAGGCCGAAGGAGATGTTGGATACTCCGAGACATGTGCGGCAGCCGAGTTCGGCGCGGACCCTGCGAAGCGATTCCAGTATTACATTGGCGCTGTCGGCCTCGGCGCTGACGGCGAGACACAGGACGTCGACCACGAAGTCGGAAGGGCGCAGATTGAACTTCGCGCCGCGTTCGATTATCTTTTTAGCGATGGCCAGACGTCCTTCGGCCGTGGGGGGAATGCCGTTTTCATCAAGCGTGAGGGCGACCACCGCGCCGCCGTACTTGGCGACGAGCGGCAAGACGGTCATCATCGACTCCTCCTTGCCGTTCACAGAGTTGACGAGCGGTTTGCCGTTGTAGTGGCGAAGCGCGCGCTCTAGGGCTTTCGCGTCCGAAGTGTCGATTTGCAACGGCAGGTCGGTGACGCTTTGGACGGCCTGGACTGTCGCGTCCAGAACCGCCGCCTCGTCGAGTCCCGGCACGCCGACGTTGACATCCAGAACGTCTGCGCCCGCGTCTGCCTGTGCCACGGCTTCGCGCAGCACGTAAGCGACATCGCCTTCGGAGAGCGCCGTGCGTAGCTTCTTTTTGCCGGTCGGGTTGATGCGCTCGCCTATGACGATCGTGTCGTCAAGCGGAATCTCCACCGCGCGCGAGCCGGATGTGATGTATGTCGGCCGTTCGCGGGAACGCTGCGCATGAACCGCCTCGAACCGGGTTTCGCCGAGCATGCGCTTGACGGCGGCGATGTGCGCCGGCGTCGTGCCGCAGCATCCGCCGAAGATGGCTGCGCCGGATCTGGCGAGCGCGGCTGCATCGCGCGCGAAGTCGTCGGGGCCGACCGAAAAGACGGTCCGTCCATCCACGAGTTTCGGCAGTCCGGCGTTGGGCTTGACGGCGATGGGCAGGTCTGTCGCGGCGGCCAGCCGTTTGACGAACTGCGCCATGCGGTCGGGACCGAAGCCGCAGTTCAAGCCGATGGCGTCCGCGCCCAGACCTTCGAGAAGCGCGGCGACGCATTCCACGTTCGCGCCCGTCAAAAGCTTGCCGTCTTCGCCGAGGGCGACGGTCGCGAGGACCGGCAGAGATGAGTTTTCTTTTGCGGCCAGGACGGCCGCCTTGAGTTCATACAGGTCGCCCATTGTTTCGACGGCGACGAGATCGGCGCCTGCCTTGGCGCCAAGAACCGTCTGTTCGGCGAATACGTCGTACGCGGCGTCGAATTCAAAGTCGCCCGCAGGCTTGAGAAGTCGCCCGGTCGGCCCGATATCAAGCGCGACGAACTTCTTGCCTCCGGCCTGGGCTGCGGCTTCGCGCGCGATGCCGACCGCGGCCGCGACGATATCGGCGATAGGCGGGTCGGCGTGGTACTTGGCGCGGTTCGCGCCGAAAGTGTTGGTGTAGACAATATCGGCCCCGGCGGCGAAGTACGCGGCGTGCACGGCGCGCACTTCGTCCGGACGCGAGAGATTCCACGTCTCCGGGACTTCGCCCGGCAAAAGCCCTTTCGCCTGGAGTTCGGTGCCCATGGCGCCGTCGAGCATCAGCGGCGCGGTGCTGTCTTTCAGAATATTCATTTCAGTTTCGGTCTTTGCGGACGCCTATCACGGCGCTTACGGATTTTGAAGGAACCATCAGAAGCGTGTCTGTCAGCGAAACGCCGACCGTGCGCGGCGCGTCTAGAATCTCGAGAAGCGTGCGCTGGGCGGCCAGCGGGAATGTTCCGTATCCGGGCGAATATCGCTGCACAAGCGTTTCACCGGGAGCGAGATCGGCGCGGATTTTGTCTTCGGTTTCGTCCATGAGCCGCTCGATAAGCGCCGCGCCCGTTGCCTGGGCGATCAGCGCGTCTATTCCGGAAGAAACCGAAAGCCGCCTCTGGAAGGCGTCGAAGGCTGTGCCAAGCGTGGCGCACGCGAGAAAAGCCGACCCGCATCCCGCGAGGTGGCGTTCGAGCGTCCCCGATATCTCCAGCGACAGCGCGCCCGAAACGACGGCGCCGTCTCGAACCGGCAGGCGCCGCCACACGGCCGCCGGTCGTATGACGCCGAGAGCCTTCTCGCGGATGGCGACGACCCGCTCCAGAAGCGGTCCGTCCGGCCGGGCGCGTCCCATGCGCATGTAACGTGCGATTTCTTCCACGCTGACGGTCATTGGTCTAGAATGCCGCGCAGGTTGGCCATTATGCCTTCGGCCACTTCGGGGCGGTTCATCGTGTAGACATGCACGGCGTTCACGCCGTTTGCGAACAAATCGACAATCTGCTCTGTGGCGTATGCGACGCCGGCCGAAAGCATCGCGGCAGGGTTCTCGCCGAATCTGTCGACAATCGCCTTGAAGCGGCTTGGCAGATACGTGCCGGAAAGCCTGCAAATGCGGGCGATCTGTCTGCCGTTGGCCACCGGCATGATGCCGGCGATGACAGGCACGGTGACGCCCCTGTCGCGCAGTTTCGAGAGGTAGCGGTAGAAAATGTTGTTGTCGAAAAACATCTGGGTCGTCACGAAGTCGAGCCCTGCGTCGACTTTTTCGCGCAGATGCGCGATGTCGTCTTCGATGTGGGCGCATTCGGGGTGGCATTCCGGGTAGCACGCTCCGCCAAGGCAGAGTCCGGACGGACGCAGCGCCCGCACGAGATCCGACGCGTGCGCGAAAAAGCCGGGCGAGGGCGCATCGGCGTCGCGCGGCAAATCGCCGCGCAGGCACAGGACGTTCTCGATGCCGGCGCGCCGCAGCGCCTTGATTTCGTCCGCGATCGTGTCGCGCGTCGCCGTCAGGCACGTGAGGTGGGCCAGCGCCGGCACGCCGCACTGCTGGACGACCGAAGCGATTTCGACGGTGTTGGACTGCGCATTGCCGGAAGCGCCGTATGTAACGGACATGAAAGACGGTTTCTGGAGGGCAAGGCGCTCGACAGTGTTTTTCACCGGTGCGAACGGTGCGTCCGCGCGAGGGGGAAAAACCTCGAACGATACGGAGGGCCTGCCGCGGGCCAGAATGTCTTTTATCTTCATGTCATGTCTCCTTGTAGCCGTTTGGACGAGCATAGATTATAGCATAAATCGCCGTGCAACGGTAAGAGAATTGCAATGTTTAGTGTGGAGGTTCATTCACGACCATCAGGCGCGCGAGTCGCTTTCTCCGCGTCACTTTACCTGCCACTTCAACCCGTTTTACCTGCCACTTCGACCCGTCTTACCT
>CAMOXA010000088.1 GCA_946628745.1 uncultured Verrucomicrobiota bacterium
ATAGGAGCTTCCCAAGCTTCTTACGTGGGTTCGATTCCCATCGCCCGCTCCATTTTGTTTAGGCAGGGCGGTCTGGTCCCGGACCAGGCGAATACATTGGCTCGCACGAGTGTAGTGTCACATGCTTTCACGACTGACAGTAACGAATCTAGCGATTGTAGAGAAGGCCGAAGTCTGTTTCGGGCCGGGGCTTAATGTTCTTACGGGCGAAACGGGCGCTGGTAAAAGCGTGCTTATGGGCGCGCTCGATCTGGTGCTTGGCGCGCGCGCCGACAGTTCCGTAGTCAGGGACGGCGCGAAAGAGGCCAGAGTCGAGGCGGAATTCACTGTAGAGGGCGCGTCGGCGCGGAGCGTCCGCGGCATTCTCGACGATGCGGGGCTGCCGGGCGAAGAGGACGGTCTGCTCGTCATACGCCGGACCGTCGGCGCCAGCGGAACCGGCAGGGTCTGGGTGAACGACTGCGCCGCGACGGTGGCCACGCTGAAGAAACTGGGCCGCGCGCTTGTAGACATACACGGGCCGCGCTCCAACCAGAGGCTTCTGGAAGAAGCGTTCCAGCGCGAAACGCTGGACGCTTGCGGCGGCGTCGACTTGAGAGACTACGCGAAGGCGTGGAGCGGGCTCGTCGACGTGCGCGCCGAGATCGCGCGGCTCGAGGGCGAGGGGGCGTCCGAGGACGAATTGGATTTGCTGCGATACCAGGTCGGCGAGCTTGAAGAGGCCGGACTTTCGCCGGACGACGACGAGATCGCCGCGAAGCACGCCGCCGCCGCCCATGCGGAGGAGATTGTCGAGAGCGCCAATGAAATCACCGAGGCGCTCGGCGGGGACGAGGGGGCCGCGGAACTCGTGTCCAGACTCCAGCCGAAGTTCGCGGCAATAGCCAGGCACATGCCTGAAGCAGCGGAATGGGCGGCGGAGGCCGAAGACCTTACTCTGAAGATACAGGAGCTTTCGCGCAGCGTGGCGGACGCCGCATCGCGCATCGACGCCGACCCGGACGCGCTCGCTGAGCTGGACGCGCGTCTGGCGACCGTAAACAGGCTCAAGCGCAAGTATCTCAAGGGCGCGGGCGACAGCGGCGTCGCCGAACTTCTGCAGGTGCTGGAGGACAAGCGCGGGCGTCTGGCGAGAATAGAAGGGCGTGAAGAGCGGCTGGCGGAACTTCGCCGGGCGGAGAGCGCCGCCGAGGCGAAGGTTCGCTCGGCCGGTGCGGCGCTTACCGGCAAGAGGCGCACGGCCGCGGCGAGACTGGCCAAGGCGGTGACGCGCGAACTCAGGGATCTCGGCTTTCTGCAGGCGAAGTTTTCAGTGGAGCTCGCCGCGGCGGAGCCATCGGCTTGCGGATGCGACAAAGTCCGCTACATGTTCGAGCCGAACCCCGGCGAAGCGGCGAGGGAGCTCGCCTCGATAGCGAGCTCCGGCGAAATCGCCCGCGTGATGCTCGCTCTCAAGGGGGTGATGGCCTCGCACGACGGCGTCGACGTGCTCGTGTTCGACGAGATCGACGCGAATATCGGCGGGGAAACCGGACGCGTGGTCGGCGAGAAGATGCAGGCCGTGGCGAGGCTCCACCAGGTTCTGGCGATAACGCATCTGCCGCAGAGCGCCGTGTATGCGGCCAGGCATCTGGTCGTCTCGAAGGCGGTGTCCGGCGGGCGCACGAGAACGCACATCGAAGAGGCGACCGGCGAAAGGCGCGTCGCCGAGATCGCGAGGATGCTGGGCGGCGAAGGGGCGACGCCTGTCGTCAGGCGCCATGCGCAGGAACTTCTCGACAATGCGAGGGCGCCGGGCGCGGAGGCCTGACATAGACCGCAAAACGAAATACAGGAGAGAATATGGCAACTATCAAAGACAATGGCGAATTGACGCTGGATTGGTCGGAGAAGGGATCTTGCAAAATCCGTTTTGTCGACAATGTCTTCACTCTGGAGAACGCGGCGCTCGCGGAACTTCTCAAGGCGGTCTCAGGTTCCGATTCGCCGCGGCTTATTCTCGCCGCGGACTCGAATGTCGTGCACAGGACCGAGGGCCTCGGCTCCAGAATAGGCAGGTATCTGAACGAATACGGCATAAAGCTCGCCGGCGGGGCGATTGTATTGAACGGCGGCGAGAAAATCAAGTGCGACGACATGGCGAGCGTCGGTCTTATCGCGTCTAAGCTCGTAGAGGCGAAGATCGGCGTGAACGACATTGTTCTCGCGATAGGCGGCGGTTCGCTTCTCGACGCGGTAGGGTACGCGGCCGTGCAGACGCGCGGCGGGGTCAAGCTCGTCAGGGTGCCGACGACTCCGGCCGCGATGATCGACGCGGCGTACGCGATGAATGCGGCAGTGGACAGCGGCGGCGTGAAGGACGCGCTCAGAGTGCCGTGCCGTCCCGCCGCCGTAGTTGTCGACATGTCGTTCGCACAGACGGTTCTCGACGGCGTATGGCGCGGCGGCGTGGGCGAAGCCGTGCGGCACGCGGCGGTATCCGACGGCGCGCTGATGAAAAAGATCGCCAAGAACGCGGAGCTGCTGCGCGACCGCGACGCGAATGTCATGGGCGAGACGATTCGCGCATGCGTCGCCTCGCGCGTGAAAAAGGGTCCGGTCGACTTCGCGCAGTGGTGCGCGGCGCGCCTGGAGGCGATGAGCGGCTACAAGCTGCCGCACGGATATGCAATACCCATTTCAATATGCATCGAGTGCGCGTATGCCGTCGCGCGCGGCATTATGAAGGAGTCCGACCAGGAACTGGTGTGCGGGGCGCTCGCCGACTGCGGCGCGTTGGACGGGCTGGGGCACAGCCATCACATACTCTCGCAGACCGACAGCATATTGTTCGGTTTGGACGCCTGGGAGCTCGCCACCGGTTCCAGACGCGTTTTGCTCCCGGCCGGGGTGGGCAAGAGCGCTATAGAAGAAGAACCCGACCGCGAACTCTACAAAAAGGTGATAAAAGAGTTTCTTGCTGTTTCCATCGCATCGTAAATTTGGTAAAATATACCCCAACCATGAAAAGAATAATAGCATTCGCGGCTCTGTTCGGTTCTGCAGCATACGCTGTCAACGTTGTCGACGTCAAGGTCGACGCGCGCGACGGTTTCGGTGGCGACACCGGGTCCGTGCTGGCGAGATGCCAGACCAAACCCGGCACGGCATACGATCCCGTCACCGTCTCGCGCGATGTCAAATCGCTGAACGGTTCGAACGAATACCAGGACATATCCGCGCAGGCCGAAGAAGTCGACGGCGGGGTCCGCGTGACGTTTGTCGTGTTCCGCAAGATGCGGTACAACGGGCCGCCCGTAATAAAGGGGGGCGAATTCTTCAGCGCGTCCAAGATCGCTTCCGCGGCGAAGCTGAAAGACGGCATGCTTTACGGCGAGGCTGATTTCGCCGAGGCCGCCGAAAGGGTGCGGGAGCTTTACAACAAAAAGCATTTCCCGGACACGAAGGTCACACCCGTCCCCAAAATGATGGCAGGGAGCATCAACTGCACGTTGACGTTCATGATTGACGAAGGTGCGCGGGTCAAGGTGTCGAAGTACGTGTTCGACGGCGCGGAAAACGTCGAAGAGTCCGAACTCCGCGACGCGATAGGGGTGTACCCCTGGTGGAACCCTGTAGGCTGGTTCGCCGACGACCCCGTGACGCCCGCCCAGCGCGCGCAGGCCGCGCAGAAGGCAAAGCGCCATTATGCGGAACTCGGGTACCTCGACGCGACCGTATCGGATCCCGTTTTCGAATTCGACGAGGCGAGCGGAACCCACGCTCTCGTGTTCAAGGTCGACGAAGGGCCCCGCTACACTGTAGGCTCGGCGAAGATCGACGGCGTCAAAAGCTACGCGGTCGACGAAGTCGCCAGGCGCAGCGACATGCCGCAGCCCGGCGACACCGCAGGCATAAAGACGCTCGAGGACGCCGCGCACAGCATTGAGATCACGATGGGGTCGGGCGACATAGGCCTCGCCGACACGAAGGTTTCGTACAAGCACATCCCGCGCCCGGACGAGCCCAGCGTCGTGGATCTCGTATTCTCCGTCGCCGAAGGCGTCCCCGTCGTCATCAACCAGATACGCATACGCGGGAACGACTACACGAAGGACAAGGTGATCCGCCGCGAAATCAAGCTCGCGCCAGGCAACAGGATGCTGGCGGACGCGGCCGAGCAGAGCAAGAAGCGCCTCGAGAACCTCGACTACTTCTCGCAGGTCAGATACAGCCTTGTCGACGCCAGCCGCGGCAAGGACGGGGAAGGCCGCGAGTACCGCGACCTCGTCTATGAGGTCACCGAGAAAAACACCGGCAATTTCATGGTCGGCATAGGCGCGAGTTCCGTCGATTCGGTCTATGTTTCGGCCGAGGTCCAGCAGGCCAACTTCGATATCTTCGCCCCTCAAAAGTATTTTCGCGGCGGCGGGCAGAAAGGCCGCCTGTATGTCGCCGCCGGCCCGCGCATCCAGACCTACGAAGCCGAAGTGACGGAGCCGTGGTTCCTCGACCGCGAGCTTGAGCTGACCGTCAGGGGCTACCGCCGCCAGAGGTGGTACGACGAATACGACATAATCAGGTCGGGCGGTGCGGCGTCGATTTCATATCCGATGAAGCTGTGGAATCCTTTCGCCAGGGATCCCGCGAAGCGCTACACGACATTCGGCAGCTTCGGTTTCGCGCTCTCTGGCGAATTCATCGAGTTCGACGACGCCGACCATGGCTACTGGCGCTACAAGGGACGCACGGTCTCGCTCGCTGAGAAAGGCGGCGAAGACGACCGCTACGGCGACGCGTTCGAAGGCGTGGGCAGGCTTTTCTGGAGCCGTGCGACGCTCGACAGGCCGCGCATCCCGACATCCGGCTCGCGCACGCACGTCTTTTTCGATCTCGGGCAGGGGGACAACGAATACTGGCGTCTCGGCTTCACGCACCGCACCTACTATTCGCCGTGGCGCAGGCTCGTCAAGGGCGACAGCTGGCTTAAAGAGCACGTGTTCATGATCGGTCTGAGGGCCGAGACCATCGACGCGATCTCCAGCGAAGTGCCGATCTACAACCGCATGTTCCTCGGCGGCCCGAGGTCCGTCCGCGGCATCGAGTACCGCAATGTCTCGCCGATGGCGCGCAAGCTCCGCGGACGCCGCGATCCCGACGGGGAGCCTTCCAACTCCTACATGCCGTGGGGCGGACAGACGCTTTTCTGCGCGAACTTCGAGTACACCGTGCCGATCGTCAAGATGCTGCGGCTGGCGGCGTTCAGCGACCTCGGTTCAGTCGGAGAGGACGAATTCGATCTGGACATGAGCGACACGTTCGCGTGGACCGTCGGTCTCGGAGTGAGAATCGACATACCCATGTTCCCGATACGGCTCGACTTCGCGACGCCTGTCAAAAAGCCGGACCATGCCGACAAGGAGATCTTCAGCTTCTCGATCGGATACGACTTCTAAACGATGGCAAGACAAACAAATCAAGGAACGAACCACATGAAAAAGACAACAGTTCTCGCCGCCGCGCTGGCGACGGCCGCCGCAGCTTTCGGCGGAATGAAGATAGGCACCGTGGACATGGTGCTGCTCGTCAGAAACCATTCGAGCTACGAAACGAACAAGGAGCTTCTGCAAGGCATGGAAAAGGAGGCCCGCGCCCAGCTTGACGAAATGAAGAAGGTGCTCGACGATCTGCAGGACCAGGGGCGGGCGCTCGCCGAAGAGCTGCAAAACCCGATGCTCGCGGCGGCCGCCAAGACGAAAGCCGAGAAGGATATCGCCGACGTCCAGCGAAAGTACGTCCAGCAGCAGCAGAAAATGCGCGATGCGGCGATGCAGAACCAGCAGAAGCTCTCCGAGACCGAGGCCACGCTGCTAAAGTCCCAGGCGGGCGACTTGAAGAAGCGCATTGCGGACTTCGCGAAGAAGAACGACTACGATCTCGTTCTCGATTCGTCCGCGGCGATTTATTCGGACAAGGACATGGACGTCACCGACGCAGTGCTCGAGGAAATGGGCGTCGACCCCAAGGCCGCCCGCGCCAAGGAGAAGAATGAAGGCAAGTGAGCTCGCCCGGATTCTCGGCGGCGCGCTGGAAGGCGAGGATGTCGAGATACTGGCGTGCGGCGGGCTTGAAGAGGCCCGCGCGGGCGATCTGAGCTTCTGCAAGGATCCCAAGCACGTCAAGCTCGTCGAAACGACGAAAGCCTCCGCCGTGCTGTTGCCGCTGGACTGGAGCCACGGCGCGCCATGCGCCATCATACGCATCCAGGATCCGAACCGCGCGTGCATGGAGGCGGCGAAACTCTTCGCTCCTCCCGAGCCGGTGCGAGATCCCGGCGTCCACCCGTCTGCGGTCGTGGACCCCTCGGCGAAAATCGGCGGCGGCGTGCATATCGGTCCGTTCACCGTAGTCGAGAAAGGCGCCGTGATAGAAGACGGCGCGGTTGTCGAGGCGCAGGTGTTCGTCGGCGAGGGCTGCCGCGTCGGCGCGAGGACGCACATCTACCCCCAGGTCACGCTGCGCGAAGGCACCATCGTCGGCAAGGACTGCATCATCCACTGCGGCGTGCGGCTCGGCGGCGACGGCTACGGCTTCAACAACGGCCGCCGCGAGGAC
>CAMOXA010000089.1 GCA_946628745.1 uncultured Verrucomicrobiota bacterium
CGCCCTTGACGAACTTCATCGCGCCGTCCATCGCGCCGTAGAGCTGGGACTCCTTGGCCAGCTCGTTGCGCCGCGCACGGGCCGTCTCCTGGTCGATCGAACCGGCGCGCATGTCGGCGTCGATGGACATCTGCTTGCCCGGCATGGCATCGAGCGTGAACCTCGCCGCGACCTCAGAGACACGCTCCGAACCTTTGGCTATCACGACGAACTGGACGATGGTTATGATGAGAAATATCACCGCGCCCACAACGAAGTTGCCGCCCACAACGAAGTTGCCGAACGTGTAGATGATTTCGCCCGCGTCCGCCTTGAGCAGGATGAGTCGCGTTGTCGTGACGTTGAGCGCGAGGCGGAACAGCGTCGTGAACAGCAGCATCGACGGAAACGTGGAAAACGCGAGCGCCCGCGGCAGATACAGCGACAGCATCAGCATCACCGTGGATATCATGATATTGATTGCAATCAAAAGGTCTACGACCGGCGTCGGCAGCGGGATTATGAGAAGGCCGATGATGCATACCACCAGAAAGGCGAGCACGAGGTCGCCGAACCGGCTGAATACATTAGAGAAATTTGTCAGTTTTCCTAGCATCAGGTCTCCAGTAGCGAAAGTCTGTAGTGCTCGAAGAGGTCCGTATCGGCGAGCAGGTTTTCCATTTCATGAGCCGCCCGGTCCGAGGCTTCGCCGCCTTTCCCGCGAAGCGATCGCAGCGCCGACCTTGCAGTCTCGTTGAATATCCGCGGCATTCGCAGCGCGGCGGAATTGCCGGCGACCATCGCTTTCATGATCTCGCCGCCTACGCTTACATCCGGCGGGAAAAGCGCGTCGATCGCCTGCGTCACGGTCGTGGAGCCCGGCAGGAGCGAGCGCTGCGGCTGGCCGTCGACCGGCGAGTCCATCACCTCGGCATAGCCTGCCTGGCCTATCCCGGTGTCGAACCTCAACGGTTCCGTCGTGCGCGATACGCCAAGACTCACAAGGCACCTCCAATCTCCGTCGCTATGCGCCAGAGCGCCGCAAAGACTGCGTTCAATGCGGGCAGCGTGACATTGCGGTCCGGCAGGCGTGCGGCGAATATCGCGCAGGAGCGCTTCTCCAGATATCCGGCCTTCAGCCTGAGGCCGTACCTGGCCATCGGGTGGGATGCGGCGAGAATGCGCCGCGCCGCCGCCGGACTGTTCGCGGCAGGCACCGTGATTGCGGCGATGAGAGATTCCGCCGCGTACTCCAGCCTGAAGCCTATGCCGTTTTCGAACGCTACCGCCGCGGCGCCGCGTTCGTTGAGCATGAAAGAGCGTATTCCGGCCGCTTTGCCGAACTCCTCCACGACGGATTCTATCCACCGAGGCGCCATCATGCGACCACCTCCTCGTTCTCCTGCATTTCGTTTTCGAGGGTGATGTACTCGTCGAGCTGCTCCTGTGCGGCGTCGATAAGCCGCTGCCTGTCGCCTTCCTGCGCGAAGAGACGCGACGACAGCCGCCTGAACAGCCGCGTCAGCTCGCGGGCGAAGTCCATCTTGGCAAGAAGCTTCGCCATCCCGCAGTCGCCGACGAGCGCGGCTATGGAACCCGCCGCGACAAACGCCTGCTCGGTCAGGTCGAGGACCCGGCCTGTCAGCTGTTCGCCGTTGAGCTGGCAGATGTCGCCGAACTCCTTGACCATTCTGGACGAAAGCTGCGAGAAGCTCTCGAGCACGGTCTGCAGCACCTGGACGCACTGCAGAT
This sequence comes from uncultured Verrucomicrobiota bacterium, assembly GCA_946628745.1. GTDB lineage: Bacteria > Verrucomicrobiota > Kiritimatiellia > RFP12 > UBA1067 > UBA1067. Next base: position 1,732 of record CAMOXA010000089.1, read on the forward strand.
CGGTGAGTATCCGCCCGAGCGCGGCTTTGTCCATCGAAGGGAACGGCGACTTGAGATCCGTGCCGCAGCCTGCGATGAGAAATGCGATCGCGTCGCCGATTCCGCCGGGGCCGCGGCTCGCGAGCAGCGACCGGAAGCAGTCCTGCGGCTTCGTGAAGCCGACCACTTCGCCCCTGTACAGATCGCGCAGCTCCTGCATCTGCTCCGGCGTGGTAGCCCGCGCGTTCACCTCCTCGGCGAGATTTATGCCGGCGCGTATCTCCGGCCCTTTCGCCTCCGCAAGCTTCGCCTTCGCCTCGGCGAAAAGCGCCCTTAGCTCCGCCTCGCCTTCGCCGGCGGCCTGCTCGAGAATGTCGAGCATCGCGAACTGGTGGCTGGGGTCGGTCGATCCGCGCGCCAGCTCTTTTAGGATGTCCTGGGCATCCGGCGGCCGTCCCGATGACATGGCGTTTCTGATGTTTTTCAGAAGCCTTGTCAGAAAATCCCGCCCGGGCATGTCGGGCATCATCGCCATCCAGGATTCGACTGCTTTCAAGAGAGCGGAACGAGGACCTTGCATCTCGCCCATCTTGCGCTCGCCGGCGCGCTTGGTCTCTTTTTCCTCGAACTGGAACGACAGCTCTTCCATCGAATCCATCAATTCCGCCGTCGGATCGGACTCCACGACAAACGACGTGCCCATGAGTTCACCGCGCTGCACCTCGGCCGCCGCGGGACGGCTCGTCGCGGCCATCTCGCGCAACTGCATCGCCTCCGCGCCCGCGGCGTAGGTCTGCCGCAGAATCTGTGCCGCATCGAACGCCATCAGCAGGCCCTCCTTTTTCCCGCAGCGTTCCGGCAGCTTCGCTGGGAGCTGCCTTCTATCCACACCACCGCCGGTCCGTGGAAGTTCAACAGCAGATCTCTCGGGCCTCTCGGCAGCAGCATGTCCAACAGTCCCAGTTTCGGACAGAACCCCGTGGGCAACCCGCCCGTCCACGCGACCACCGCGTCGGGTCTTACCGACAGCGTCGCGCCGTCTTCGACATTCACGCGCGCAGTTCTCGAGACTGTCGCCGCCACTAGCCATTCCTCCCTGAACTCTGTCGCGCAAAGCGCCGTCGACAGACTGAAAGGGACGACCTTGACGTTCTTCGCCCCGGCTCGCGCCGCGGCAGGCGCGACAAGGACCTTTTCGGACACCGCATGGACCGGCGCCGCGCACGGTATGTGGGTCAAGAACGGACGCGTCGCCGACGCGCACTTCGATTCGCCTGTCGTCTCCACGAGTTCCAGCCTCGCCCTGTCTGGCACGATCCACCCGGTGCGGCGCCTGCGAACGGCCTTGCCGGAAAAAGCCGCCGGCTGTCCGCGGCTCATCAGCCACGAACCTGCCTCGACTTCCGCGAAGCCTCCCTGTATCGCCACTTTGCACGCCATCAGTTTTCGGTGCCCTCTTTGATCTCCGCGCCGTCCGCGGGCTTTTCCTCGCCGCCGTCGGCCTCGGCGGTGGCGGCGTCGGCCTCGGCGGGAGCGGCATCGGCCCCGCTCTGGTTGCGCCAGGCCTCAAGCTCCGCCTCGAGCCGGGACTTCTCGGCCGCCTCCTCTTCCTTCCATCTGCGGATGTCGTCCTCAAGCGTCCTCTTTTTGCGCATGCGGTCCATAGTGCGAAGGCTCTTCGTATGGTCGATCTCGGCCTTCGTGCGCGCCAACTCGTCCTCGGCCCGCTCCTTGCGGCGCTCGCGCGCGTCCGCACGTTCGATGTCGCGGCGTCTGCGCTCGTCGTCCATGGCGTCCGCATCGTCTTGCAGCTCTTCGCCGAGCCGTACGTCCCTCAGTCGAGTGGCCTGGAGTCTGGCGAGCATCTCCTGGTCGAGGTCGACAATGTGCGGCGTCAACACGAACATGCGCTGGATGGTTTCCTTCCTGGTGGATTTACCGCCGAAAATCCAACCGATGAGCGGCAGGTCGCGAAGGTACGGTATGCCCCAGCCCGCGTCTTCTTCTATATCGCGCAGATAGCCGGCCAGCATGATCGACTCGCCGGCGAACACCGCCGTCTGGGTTTGCAGCGTGGACGTGCGGGTCATCGGCATTGAATCTACCGTTATCGACTCGAAACCGCCGTCGGTCAATTCCATCGACAGCCAGACCTGGCTCGGAATATTCGTGGACATCGACGGCAGGATGCGGGGCTTGACATTGAGTTTGGTGCCGGCCGAGACTTCTTCCAGAGTGGCGACTTCGGTGCCGACCACTTTGGCGTGGTAGCTCTGAGAGTCAGACAGCTCCGCCGCGAGGTTGTTTACGGTGAGAAGCGAAGTTTTCGATATCGACCGCGCTTTGCCGTTGTCTTTCATGGCTGTAAGCGACGTCGCCAGAGCGTAGCTGGAATGGATGTGTGTAAGCGCGCCTGCGAGTCCCTTGCCCGCAAGATCGGCGGGATTGAATAGATTGTCCGCGTTCTGGCCGATGCCGTACTGCGAATGGCCCCACCCGGAAGCGAGGGACAGGGACAGCTGCCAGTCCAAGGCATCTTTCTTCGACAGTTCGACAACGATGACGTCGATTTCGACAAGCTTCTGCGGCACGTCCAGCTTGCGTATCAGCTGCTCGTACATCGGCATTCGCGAAGCCACGTCTCGCACCAACACCGCGTTGAGCCTGTTTTCTGGGCGTATTATGGGCTTGTGCCTCGACATGCTCATCGCTTCCGCGTCGGAAAGCTCGTTCGTGATCGAAGAATCCTTGGCCAGCGATTCGCGTGTTTCGGACATCATCTGCTCGAGCAGTCTGGCTACGCCAGAAATCGTCATCGTGCTCTCGGGGCTTGTCACCCTGAAGCTCACGTCGTCGGCCCATGTGTACGTGAGGGGAAAGAGCCTCGTCTCGATTTCCGCGAACGTGCGCGTCTCGCGAAGCCTGTCTGCCTTGTCCACCATCTCGGCAACGAGCGCTACATAGCGCGGCGGCCCCGACACCATTACAAGTTCGTCGTTGGATGTCGTCTTCAGCGGATATCTCGAATCTTCCACGCCAAGCTCGCGGAGCATCTCCCTGACTTCGCCGGCCTTCATGTACTTGAGGTCCATCAGCATCGTCGCGATCTCGCCCGCGCCGTACAAATACAGCGCCGCGCCGTCGTAGTACCACATCAGATTGTGCGTAGTCGCCAGCTTGTCAAGGAATTCCGACGGCGGCACGTCGCGAAAGTCCCCCGAAAACACGCCGTCCACGCTCTGCGACATGACGACTGAAAGCCCCTCTGCGACCGCGAACGTGTCGAGCGCGGTCCTGAGATTCATCCCTCGCGCCGTGAGAGTGTAGGCGGGGAGCTTCCACGGTATGACGGGCGCGACGGCCCCGCCCGCGCCTTTTGGCGGGGCATCGGACGCCGCGGCGGCAACCGCCGCAATCGCCGCTAGCAAAATCACTGGAATCCTTTTCATCTCAAATCGCATCTCCTCATCTATGGCCTTATGATGGATTGCGTAATCTCCGGACCGCCGCCCGCAAGCGCCCCCGACGCGGCGGCGACACGCTCGCGCCACCAGTCGCATGAGTCCATGAATGTCTCGAAAAGCCTGACCAGCGTATGCGAATCGGCCGTGGCCGGCGCGTCCTGCCATAGGAAGGCCTTGCCGCCATCCGGCTCGTACGCGAGAGTCGCTTCTTCTCTTAGCATGCGCCCCGCCGCATATGACGCAAGAGCCGGCAGCATCCCCTCGTCGGATGTCAGTGTCATCGCGAGCGTCAACCGGCCCGACGATTCGCTCGCTCGAACCTCCGCCCCGTCCACCCGGAACACATACGACAAGGCGCCATCCGGCATCCCGTCGGGATACCGTATCGCGGCCGAAAGCCGCTCCAGTGACGTTTTGGAGCCGCCCCGCCCCGCCCCGGCCGAATGCTTTCCACCTAGCTCAGTCATAGATTTGCAGATATTTTACCATAAATTCTCCCAAATGGGTAGTGCCGATTTTGCACATTTAGCATCGCGGACCCTCGCGTCACATCAAGCTGAAAGCGTCGATGTCTATGGATACCCTTAGTTCGTCCGGCGGCGGCCTCACGCCCTGCAGCCACTTCCACGCCCGCACGAGCGGGCCGACCTTTGCGGATCTGATGACAACCTGCCAGCGATACCAGCCCTCGGCTTTTTCAAGCGCGCTGGGGTATGCGTCGCCGACCGAAAGCCCCTCGATCTTCATCAGCGACTTCGCGTACATGTCCGCCCACCCCGACACGAGCCGCGGATTCTTGCTTTTCATGTTGACGACCGAAAGATGGCAGAACGGCGGATAGAACCCCGCCTCCCGCTCCGCGATTTCGTCCGCTGCGAATCCGTCGTAGTCGCCCTTCGCCGCGGCGCGGATCGTCGCCGACGAAACATCGTACGTCTGTATGACGGCCTCGCCCGGCAGCTCGGCGCGTCCGGCGCGTCCGGCGACCTGTGAGAGGAGCTGGAACGTGCGTTCGGCCGCACGAAAGTCCGGCATGTTGAGCGAGCTGTCCGCGTTCAATACGCCGACGAGGGTGACATTCGGGAAGTCGAGCCCCTTCGCTATCATCTGGGTGCCGATCAGTATGTCGGCCTCGTGCCGGCGGAAGGCCCCTAGTATGTCGTCGTGCGAGTTCTTGCGGCTTGTCGAGTCCGCATCCATCCGCAGCACCCTCGCCTCTTTGAAACATTCCTTCAGCGCCGCCTCGGCGCGCTGGGTGCCTACGCCTTTGTACTCGAGCGCCTGCGCCTGGCATGCCGGACATGTGCGCGGCACGGGGAGCCATCCGCCGCAGATGTGGCACCTTAGGCAGCTGTCGGCCTGGTGGTAGGTGTACGG
>CAMOXA010000090.1 GCA_946628745.1 uncultured Verrucomicrobiota bacterium
TAGAGCTTGCCGCCAAAGACGTGCGGAGCCGGGTCTGCCATGTAGTCTGACGGGAACAAATATCTAGCCTCGCTCATTTCGAGTTCCTTTCTTCTATTTCGCGGTTTATTTTGTCGACGACTTCATCTGTCAGCGGATATTTCAATATGATAAACATCGCGACCCCAAGAAGGGCGGCCGGTATGACACACACCAGAAAGCGTATGCCTTCCTGCGCAAGAGGCGTTTGGCTTTCGAGCCCGTTCATGAAATATGCGCCTGCGGCATTGCCTACCGACATCATGGCAAACGCCGTCACAAAGAAGAGCGCGAGTATCCTGAGCGGGGCGTTCCTGCGGAACTCAAGCCAAAGATCGCTGACCCTGACTTGATCGGTCGCTTTGGCGTCCATCACGACGCGCTCCTTTGTCTGTGTGAAGCAGAATACGAGAAGCGCGAACGCGACGAGCGAAAAGACGAGCATCGCGAGGAACCAGGCGCCAGGATCGGGAGCAAGTGCCGGTTTTTCGGCGGCGACGGCCTTGTAGCCCGTCCAAGCGAGAACTGCGCCCGGCACGACTCCACCCAAGGCCATTCCAGCCTTGTAGAATATGCCTGTCAGAGCGCTGACGATTCCCGATATCCGCTTGCCGGTCTGGTATTCCGAATAGGATATCACCTCTGGCACAAGCGCCCACATGTAGCCTGTCGCGACAATCACGCCAGACGATTTCACGAACTGCGCGGCGTAAACCCATCCAAGATGATCTTCAACGCGTCCGAGCCTGCTGATGATATAGAGTGCCACCATTCCGGCGATGGCGACCGAAAGAAACACGACGAACAAGCCGCGCTTGCCGAGCTTGCGCCGCATTGCAGGCACGAGCGGCATGAACACGAACGAAGGAAGCGACCCGAGCCCCATGAAAAGCGCCATTTTCCACGGCAGCGCCTCGCTCTTGGCGAGCGCCGCGACGAGAAGAGGAACTCCCGCCGAAACCGCAAGACCGCCGACGTTCGCCATGAACATGCGAGTGCTGGTAAGTATTGTCACTTCGTCGGTATCGCGGGAAAGCGACGAATTGAGCGCGCCGTAAGGAACGTTGACAAGCGTATAGAGCATCGAGAGGCCGACGTATGTGACATACGCATATATCGTTTTCAATATTCCGCCCGAATCCCCGAACGGATTCCAAAAGCACAGAATCCCCAAGACGGCGAGCGGAAGTCCCGCAAGGATGAGATACGACCTGTATTTTCCCCAAGGCGGGTTGTGCTGATCGACAAACGCGCCGACGAGCGGGTCCCATAAAACATCCACTAGCCGCACCACAAGAAACATCGTCGCGGCGGTTCCGGGCGCAAGGCCGAATATATCTGTGTAGAAAAACAGCAGATACATGCTGATCGTCTGATAGATCAGGTTTTGCGCGAGGTCGCCTCCGCCAAAGCCGATGCGAACGAGCCAGCTTAAACGATCTTTGCCCTTGGTATCGCCTTTCATAAATGTTCCTCCCGGCCTTGATGGTTTTGAGCCCTTAGCGGCAATCCGATTTCGTTGTGGCGTAGAGCCCTACGATAGAGCCGACGAATCCGCCGGCATAATCGGTCGTGAGTATCTTCGCGTCTTCTGCGCCGCCGATGGGATTCCAGCGCTTCCCGTCAAGGCTCCACGAAAAGCGAACAATCTCGTTTTTCGCCTCGGCCTTGAGCATGACCGCGCCACCCTTCGGCAAAGCGGCCGATGCGACGGTTTTCCGGCCGTTCTTGTCGCTCTTGTAAAGCGAAACGCTCTGCTGGACATCCGCGCCGGCCGTCACGCCGAGCACGTAGTTGCACTGCTCGTTCTGGTAGAGCGCGAGCCCGGCCAAGTCATCGGGCGATTTTGCGTCGAACTTCACCGCGACAGACGCCGAGAAAACGCTACCCTTCACCCAACGGCACAACATGCTGGGATTACCCTTGGAGTAGATCGACACGGGTCTTGCTTCGATTTCAAGTCCAGCGCGTCCATTCACAGCTGCGCGGTACCATATTTCCTGCGGCGTTCTCGCTTGAAACCACATTGGATCGATTGCAGCCGTTTTGAAGTCGTCGCGGTCAACGGAGCTTGCCTTGCCGCGTTTCGAGAGCTGCGTTTCCACATGGACTCCCGACTTTGGCGCGTTGAGAACCATTGGCACTCGCTTGCCTTTTTCGAGGATGATCGGCTCTCGTGTGTCGCCCGCGCCAATCCACTTTACGGGAAGAAGGAATGTGCTGCGACCTGTTGGACACCAATCGCGACCTTGGACGCGATACGGCAGGACGCCTAGAAACACGGCCCACCATTCGCCTTCGGGCGTGTCGATGATGTCGGCATGGCCCGCGCACGTAACCTCGGCGTCCTTTATGTCGCGCTGGGTGAGAATAGGATTTACGGGACACGGCTTGTAGGGTCCTTCGACGTTCTCCGAACTCCAAATGACCTCGGAATGCCAGCCGGCCGTCCCGCCTTCCGCCGTCATCACGTAATATCTGCCGTCGATCTTGTAGAGATGCGGGCCTTCGCACCATATCGGCTTCTCTTCAGGACGGACGCCTTTGTTGATGATTATGCGCTCGGTGTTTGGCACGACTTCATCCTTGACGAGGTCGTATTTGCGCATTCGCACCGTGCGATGGCCGTCGTATTCGGGCCTGTTGTCCGGCGCGTCGTCGTTGTTGAGTATCCATGCCGTTTTGTCATCGACGAAGTACATGCTTGGGTCGATTCCTCCGACCGGAACCTTTATCGGCTCGCTCCAGCCGAGACGCGGATTCTTCGTCTTGTAGATGACATTGCCTCTATCGCCGATAACGGTTACGATAAGGTAGAAAGTGTCGTTATGCGGGTTGTATTTGATATCCGGCGCGAATACTCCCTGCGAAAGGCCGACGCCGTCTTTGAGCCGCAGCTGGCTCGAACGCGCCGCGCAGTAGCCGCAAAAATCCCAATCGACGAGATTTGTCGAATGCCACACCGGAATTCCAGGATAGTAGCTGAACGAGCTGTTGGCGAGGTAGTAGTCGCCGCCTTTGCGTGTTATCGAAGGGTCTGGCGACATCCCCGCCAAAATAGGATTGGCAAATGTTCCCTCAGTCGTTGCGGCGAGAGTCTTTGGGTTTTCCGCCGACATTTCAAAGCGCCTGAAGCGCGCGATACGCGCATCGCGGCGCTTTTCGCCTTCCGGCTGGACCTTTCGAGCCGCTTCCGCAACTCTCTTGGCGCACGGCTTCATCTTGCCGTCGCGCCCAAAGAAGAGCGGATAATCCGTGCGATCTCTCATCGGAAAATCATTTAGCCAGCTGCCGCCGTCTTCGACGCCCCACAGCGTTACGCGATCGACAACGCCAGAATGCTTCAAAAGGACGTTGAAGAACTCTTCGTATCTATCTGCGAGCTTTTCCTGCATTTCGCCGGGCAGTTTCCCGTCCCTCCAAGGATTGAATTTCTCGTTGTAGTCGTGGCGGGTTGTTATTTCGGCTGTAAGTCCCCAAGCGCTGGGAAGGGCGCTTACATCCATCTCCGTGACCATCACTTTCACGCCTTCTGCGGCAAAAGCCTCGAGCGACTCTTCCCACTGCGCGATCGAAGGGTCGGCAAGATTGACATGCGTCTGCATCCCGACGCCGTCGATGCGGACGCCTCGATTGCGGAAATCGCGCACCATTCGGACGACCCCGCGGCGCTTGCCCGGCGAAGCCATGCCATAGTCATTGTAATAAAGTTCGGCGTCTGGATCGGCCTCGTGCGCAAAACGGAAGGCGAGTTCCACGAAGTCGGACCCGATTATCCTCATCCACGGCGAGTCGTGCAGCTCGCCTTTGTCGTTGAAAGCCTCGTTGACGACGTCCCAACCGTAAACACGCCCTTTATACCTGCCGACGACGGTCATGATGTGCGCCCTCATTCTCGCGATGAGCGTCTCGCGATCGACGTCTCGCCCATCCTTGCCGGTGAAGAACCAGCGCGGCGTTTGCTGATGCCACACCAGGCAATGGCCGATTGTCTTCATCTTGTTTTTCTCGCCGAAAGCCACAAAGCGATCGGCCGTATCGAAATGAAACTCGCCTTCGCGCGGCTGAAGATAGCAAGGCTTCATTTCATTCTCGGCGGTGATGGAGTTGAAATGGCGCTCGACAGTCTGGCGTTCGCGCACGAGGCCGCCTTCCCATACGCCGGCGCTCACAGCCGCACCGAGGCTGAAGCGCCCGTCAAAAGCATCCTTGAGCACAGGCTCGCCATAAGCGACGGCGACGCACGCCGCATTGACGAATATCGACAAAAGAGAGGAGGTAATGAGAGTGTTTTTCATGATAACAAGTTTACTCTTTCAACGTTGCATCGGGCAATAGCCCGAACGGGTTACGGGAAACCAAGTTCTATCTTCTCGAATGCGATGCCTTGGTCGAGCGGACATATCTCGATAGAGATGCGGCCATCGGCGTTTCGCGGCCCGATAGAGTCGAAGCGGACCTTTTTTTCGACGATGCGGCGCGCGACGGTCGGATAGAATACGCTATAGCAGTTCTCCGGCTTTTCGTTTAGATTGCCGTTGAAATTGACGAGCTTTGCTTCGCCGCCGCCGAGCCGGACTTCATAGCGATGTCCCTCGCTTCTGGCGAACGCGAGCGACGAGCGCGTTGTCACTGCAACAGTTAACGCTTTGGCGTCGGCGGGAACTTCAACGGAATAGACAAGCTTCGCGCCTGTTGGCGCTTCAAGCCTTGGGAAAACTTCCATTGCGCCTTTGCCGCGCCCTAGCCCAGGCAAAAACTCCCAGCGAAAGCCTTTTGGCGCAATGGCGGAGTCATAGTCCTTCGCCTCGATGGTCGTTGCAACGGGCTTTGCAACGCGAGATGCGCGGCGAGAGACCGGCTGAGCCTTCTTGCGTCTTGCGTCCAATGTCTCTCGCCCATCTCCCTTTCCGCACGCCGCTTTCCACTTCGGCAGCGCGACCTTCGCCCAAGCCGCATATCCTTTCGCATTTGGATGAAGCCCGTCGTCTTGAAGATCGGGACGAAGCCGTCCGTCAGGAAGCGTGAAGAATCCGCTCCAGTCGGTCCATATGATTGTATTCCCGTCGGCAAGCGGCTTCAAGAGTTCATTGACCGCGTCGTTTTTGCCGCGCTCGACGCTGTCGGGATTGCCGCGCGGCAGAATCGGACAAAGCAGTATCGTCGCTCCCGGCTGGCGCTCGCGAATTTCCCTCAGGCAGGCGCGTATCTGCGCGGCGGTTTCTTCGGCAGGTTCGTTCGTTCCGTTGTTGGTGCCGATCATGAGCTGGATGGCTTTCGCGCGGTATCCGTCGAGTTCTCCGCTCCTGAGGCGCCAAAGCAGGTTTTTCACATTGTCTGCTCCAAAGCCAATGTTCAATACCTTTAGTTCGTTCGTGACGCCGGCATATGCCTCTTTGCCGTGACGCTCCCAGCGATGGGTTATCGAGTCGCCGCAAAGGACGAGATCGAAAGTCTTTTCCGTCTTGAGCCGCTCCAGAATCGCGTCATGCCGACGCATCCACCAATTCTCGCCCATGTTCGAGTCGTACGACTTTGCGCGCTGGATGGAGTAGATGCGCGGCTCCTTTACGTCGAGAGGCGAGGCGGCGCGCTTGCTCTCGACCGGACACTTGTCCGCCGGGAAGTTGTCGCTCCACGAAGTGTAGCCGATCACCTTTTGGCGCATCATCCCATTCCATTTTCCTCCGGCGATTTCGAAGTTGTAGCCGTTGCACAATTCCCTGTGCGCTTTGAAACAGCGGAGAACCTCGTCGTCATCGCCGCGGGCGGGCGCGTAATACATCGCGTGCAGGTTTGCCATCGCCTCTACCGGGAAGAGGATTAGTTCGCGATAGCAATCCTTCGCATTGGCGTCGAGTCGGGCGTATTGCGTTCGTGCGGCCTCGGCGAGCTTCTCGTAATCGCCTGCGACTTTCGCCCACTCGCCGGATTCGAGGTTGTATGTGTTTTTGTCAAGCATCTCCGGCGTGCAGCGAGCGGCAAAGCGCGAGGCGGTGTCAAGGATTTTCGCCGCCAGCAACGCTTCTTTTTCGCCGAAAAGCCGCTTGCAGAAATCCTCCGTAAAGGAGAATAGCGTTTTCGGTGAATACTTCGTCGGGTTCCATGCCATGTCGTGAAAGAGCGTGATGGGATATTCCATCGGCTTCAAGTCGCCGACGTTGAGTATCCACAGTCTATCGACGCCGTATTCATATGCAAGCGACATCTGCTCCCACATAGACATCGCGCTTGTGCAGTTGATGAACTTTGAATTGCGTGGCGCGCCGACGTAATCGACATGGTAGTACATGCCCCACCCGCCCGGACGCTTCCGCTCGGCGGCGGGAGGTAGCCTGCGCACATTGCCCCAGTTGTCGTCGCAAAGAAGAATCGTGACATCGTCCGGCGGACGAAGCCCGTTGTCGAAATCGTCCTGAACTTCCTTGTAGAGCGCCCAGACCTGCGGCACTTCCGCCGCGCTCTTGCCGGTTTCGCGTTCGATGATGGCGCGCTGGTTCGATATGATGGTGCGCATCAATTCGA
>CAMOXA010000091.1 GCA_946628745.1 uncultured Verrucomicrobiota bacterium
CAATGTCGCCGCGGCGATGCAGATGAACGACCGCTCGCCGCTCGGCAGCGCCGCAGGCTACGGCGTCCCGCTGCCGCTGGACCGCACGCGCACGGCGAAACTGCTTGGATTCGCGATGCCGCTGCACAGCGTGTTCGGCGCTTCCATGGCCCGCGGCGAAGGCGAGGCCTGCGTGGTTTCGGCCTGCGCCCAGCTGATGTGCGTTCTCTCCAGACTTGCAGAGGACATGATTCTTTTCTCGATGCCGGAGTTCGCCTATTTCAAGCTGCCGCGCGAATTCTGCACAGGTTCGTCGATCATGCCGCAGAAGTTCAACCCGGATGTCCTGGAACTCGTGCGCAGCAAGACCGCCCAGGCGGTGGGGCTTTCGACCGCGTCCATGACGCTTATGCACGCGATGCCCGGCGGCTACAACCGGGACCTTCAAGACAGCAAGCTGCTGTACATGAAAGCCTTGTCGACGACCCGCACCACTTTGCGCATACTCGCGAAAGTCGTCGCCGGCTTGAAGATCGACGAGGACAGGCTGCGCGCCGCGTTCACTCCCGGCGTCTTCGCGACGGACGTCGCGCTCGGAATGGTGGCCAAGGGCAAACCGTGGCGCGAGGCCTACCACGAAGTACGCGACCATCTAGACAGGCTGGAGAGCGAAGACCCCGACGCGGCCGTCGCGGCGAAGACCCACGAAGGCGCCACGGCCGGCATCGACTACGCCCTCGAGTCGGCCATGCTGGATGACGCGCGCCGGTCCGTGAAGGCCGTCCGCCGCACGCTGGACAATGTCGTAGCCAAGCTTCTCGGAGTATGAGCGGCGCAGATACGATTCTGGAGGTGCGGGATCTGCATGTGCGCTATGGCGGGTTCGAAGCCGTGCGCGGCGTCGATTTCACGCTCCGCCGCGGCGAGATTCTCGGCATAGTGGGCGAGTCCGGCAGCGGCAAGTCGACTGTCGCAAAGACGTTGATGGGGCTTGAGAAAGCGTCCGGCGGCGCGATCGTCGACCGCTCGAAATCGATGCAGATGATATTCCAGGACGCAGTCGGCTCGCTGAACCCTCGTATGACCGTCCGGCAGACGCTGGAAGAAACCCGTAAAATCAAACACTGCACGCGCCAGTGCGCAGAGCTTCTGGCGTTCGTGGGATTGTCCGACGCCGTTCTCGACCAGTATCCGAGAGAAATGTCCGGCGGGCAGTGCCAGCGGGTCTCGATAGCGAGGGCGCTCGCGTGTTCGCCCGACGTGCTTGTCGCGGACGAACCGGTGAGCGCGCTCGACGTGTCGGTACAGGCGCGTGTTCTGAATCTCTTGAGGGAACTTCGAGCCGGGCTGGGTCTTTCGATACTGCTCATCGCGCACGATCTTGCGGTTGTCAAGAACGTCTGCGACAGGATATGCGTGATGGAAAAAGGCCTTTTTGTGGACGCCGGACCTTCTGTGGACGTGTTCGCGTCCCCGAAGAGCGACTACACGCGCAGGCTCCTGGCGGCCGTGCCGGATGTCTCGCGCGCTTTGTCGGCCAGATTCGGCGGGTGAACCGGGTCTCGCCGTCAACGCGGACTTCATTGCGCCGCCAGCCGTGTCGTCTTGTGCCGTCTTGCCGCGAAGAGACCGAAAATATGATATAATATGCGGCATGAAACGATTGGCTTTGATTTTGACATGCGCGGTCGCGGCGGCCGCACCGGCGGACGAGGAGGCGCCGACGGCCGCGGCGGAAGTGTGGAATTTGGGCGTGGACAGCTACCGCGCCGGTGACACGACAAACGCGCTCGCGATATTGCGTCCGCTGATGCTCTCTCGCACCCACGGGGCGCGCGCCGCCGAAGTGGTCGCGAAAATCGAGTACGACGCGGCTCGCGAACCAGGTTCCGCCGAGGCGCTCAAGCATCTCGAAGAGGCTGCCGCCGCGGCGCAGATCGCGCTAAGGGCGACGCCGGACGATCCCCGCGCGAACGCCAACTTCACCCGCGCCACGGACGGCTTGAAATCTCTGCGCGAAACAAAGCGCGTGAACGACATCCTGGCCGCCGCGAAAGGCAAGAGTCCCGAGTCGATTCTGCAATCTGGCATGCGAGAGGCCAGAAAGGTTCTGGCCGAAACAGCGGCCGCCGGCGAAAACGAGACGGTTGACGCCGCCGAACTTGTGCGCAAGCACGACAATCTTTCCTCTCGCGTGGCGAAGCTCGCCGACTCGTGGCTTCCTGTAAAAGAGGCGATCGCCGCCGCCGTCACCAACCAGACAGAGGCCGCGGAGATCTCGGCGCGTGTCGATGCCGTCCGCCAAAAGACCGCGGACGCCGCCGTCAAGCTGGAGGATATGGACGATTCGGCACGGTACGGCCTCGCTGAAGCCGAACAGGAGTTCACCGACTTTTTCAAAATGGTTGCAATGCCGCCCACGTCGATACGCGAGGACCTGCTGACGCAGTCGAACGCGTGGCAGGATGTCGCCATCGAGTGCGAAAGGCCGTGGCAGAACGAGGCGCTCGACTATACGAGGGCGTTCCGGGCCAAGTTCCCGATGTGGGCCCGGGAATACGAACAGCAGGCCGCGGCGGATACCAACAAGCCTCCGTTCACGGCCGAGGCGCAGGCGGAGATCTCGGACTTGTCGACCCGCCTTGAGAAGCTGCAGATAGAATGCGTCGCCGAGGCATTGCCGCCCAAGCAGGAAGAAGCTGTCGAAATCATCCGCCGCATAATCGAACTCATGCCAGACGAAAAGAGCGGCGGCCAGGGCGGCCAGAATCAGCAGCAGAACCAGCAAGACAAGCAGGATAAGCAGGAGAAAAACGACAGCGACAAGGATGACTCCCAGAACCAGGACGGTCAGAACGACGAACAGCAACAGCAGCAGGAAGAAGAGAAGCCCGACGACGGCAAAGAAGCCGGCGAAGAGCCGCAACCGGACGAGAAGTCGCAGGACGAGAAGGAGATCGAGGCGCTTTTGCGCAAGGCACAGGAGCGCAACGACGAACATGAAGAGGACAAGAAGGCGAGAGCCCGCAAGGCCAGGCTGCCGCCCAATTCAAGAGATTGGTAGACTACATGAAAGATTGCAGAGAAGAGTGGTACGACGCTGAGCGCAAAGTGGCCGTCACGATTGTCGACGTGACGTCTGCGGCCCAAACGCTGGCGCGCGGACATCTGGCGGGGCCCGCAAGCACGTATTTTCTGACGAAGGCTCTCGCGGCCGCCGCGCTGCTCGGCGCCGAGATGGAGCAGCCCGACGAGGTGGTGTCCGTCCAGATGAAATGCAAGGGACCCCTTGGCGGCCTGAACGTCGAGTGCACTGCAGCGGGGACATTGCGCGGGTACGCCGAACGCAAGATTCTAGAGGATTTCGATGGAATGGGCGTGCCGGACGAGAAACTGGCGGTCGGCGAAAGACAGATACAAGTGACGCGGTCGGTGCCCGGCAGAATCATTTCGCAAGGCATCTCCAATTCGCTGGACGGCTATCTCGCCGGTTCCCTGCAACGCAAGGCGTGCATGTTTCTCGAGGCGTCCGTAAGCGACGACGTGGTTGTCGGCGAAGCGCGCGGGATGATGGTCGAAGCGCTGCCGGACAGTTCTTGGGCGGTCTCCGAAGGCACTGCGCCGTTCGCCTCCAGGTATCGCGATGTGCGAGAAGCCGGCAGACTCGCCGTCTCTTCGCGGAACATTCTCGCGAAACTCGGTCTCGAACACGCCGCGCTTAGAAAGACGACACCGCTTTCATTCGCGTGCCGCTGTTCGCCCGAACGCGCCGCCGCGATGGTCGCTTCACTCGGACGCGACGAACGGGAGGCTCTCCCGCCGACTCTCGACGTCACGTGCCACATGTGCGGCCGCACCTTCACTGTCGCCACTGGCGCGACCGGGCGATCCTGACGCGCCGCGGCAGTGGCATTAAAATTCTCCCCGCATTGACGGACGCCGCGAAAAAGCGTATAATATCCACCCAATGGCACGAGTAAAGTTGACAAAGACGGAACTTAAAGCGCAGACAGACGCCTTGAAGCGTTTTCAGCGCTTTCTGCCCATGCTTCAATTGAAGAAGCAGCAGCTGCAAAGCGAAATCGCCCAGATTGTCGCCAAAGCCGAAGCCGTCAGCGCCAGGGAACGCGAAGTGCGCGGCGAACTCTCCGGCTGGGTCGGGCTTTTCGCCACCGACGAATCTCTTATCGAAGGACTCGTGACGGTAAAGTCCGTAAACACCGGAACCGCCAATATCGCGGGCGTGCCGATCCCGACGTTCGAGTCCATCGAGACCGACGTGCGCGAAGTCGACATGTGGTCCACTCCGGCCTGGGTCGACAGCGCCGTGGACGCCACCACACGCATACTCTCTTTGCAGTGCGAACGGGCGGTTTTCGAGGAGCAGCGCCGTCTCGTGACATTGGAGCTTCAGCAGACGTCCCAGCGCGTAAATCTTTTCGAGAAGGTCAAGATACCGCAGTGCAAGGAGGCGATACGCGTCATCAAGATAGCGCTTGGCGACGAGCAGACCGCCGCCGTCACGCGCGGCAAAATCGCCAAGTCGCGCACTCCCGAAGCGTCCGCGACCGAAGAGGAGGCCGTGGCATGATCGTCAAGATGAAGCATCTCGATCTTCTTTGTGTCGCCGCCGGAAAGGAGGCGGCGCTGTCGAGGTTGCGCGAACTCGGCGCGGTGCACCTGGATCTCTCGTCGGCGTCAGGCGCCGGTGTCGCGGCCGCAAAAGGCGAAGCGGCGGATGCCGAGAGGGCGGTCCGTTTCATCCACAAGGCGCGCGGCGGTTCGCAGCCGCCCAGACTGGACGCCGTCACCGTCGCCGATGTGATCGCGATGCAGGACAGGCTCGATCGCATGAAGGCCGACGCCGAGGCGCTCTCGAACGAAATCGCCGCGTACGAGCCGTACGGCGACTTCGATCCCGTCCTTGCGAAGAAGCTTCTTGACCTAGGCATAGATTTGAAGTCAGTGGCCGATTTGCCGGACCGTCTGCCGGAGCGCCGTCTGTCGGTCATGCGTTCGGAGCTCGCGACGCTCGAGCGCGATATGGCCGGTCTGAAAGGGCGTCTTGCCGCGGCGGACGACAAAGCCATTCTGTCAAGATTCCCGGAGCTCGCCGATCGCATCGCTTTCGAGGCGGCCAAGGAGCTCATGTCGGAACACGGCGCCGTCGCCGTCGTGTCCGGCTGGGTGCCGGAATCTCTTGAGAAAAATCTTTTGGCCGCCGCGCAGAAGGAGTCGTGGGGTCTCCTTCTGCGCGAGCCGGCCCTTGGCGAAACCCCGCCGACGCTCGTCGAGCCGCCGGCCCTGTTCCGCCCGATGAAAGCTCTGTTCGCGGGCCTCGGGATCGCCCCGGCATACACCGAGTCTGACGTCTCGGTCCCGTTCATGTGCTACTTCTCGCTCTTCTTCGCAATGCTGGTCGGGGACGGAGCTTATGGCGCGATTTTCCTTCTGGGCACGCTGGCCATGCGAAAGAAACTGCCGCGCAGCTGGTTCATACTCCTTACGGTCTTTTCGTCCGCAACGGTTCTCTGGGGCCTTCTTTCCAATACATGGTTCGGCGCCGGCCTGCCGTGGTGCGCCGGCTGGCCGACCGTGAAATGGCTGGCGGATCCGAGCTACCACAACATGATGCTGCTGTGCTTCACGATAGGCGTGTCGCATCTTATGCTCGCTCGCGTATGGAACGGAATCTGCCGCGCTCCGGACTCGACGTGCATAGCTGAATTCGGTTGGGCCGGCATACTGCTGTTCATGTATCTTGTCACGAACTCTATTGTCGGCATCTTCCAGGGGATTCCGCAGTGGGGCTTTTGTGTGCTTGGCGTGTCTATAGCCGCCGTCTTCGGCTTCTCCGTGAAGCCGTCGGAGCTGAAGACGCGCGGAGCCGAACTTGGCATGCTGCCTCTTAACATAATGAGCGCGCTGGGCGACATAATATCGTACGTCCGCCTGTTTGCCGTCGGTCTCGCGTCCGTGAAAGTCGCCGAAAACTTCAACGCTATGGCGACCGGGCTCGTCTCGTCCGGACACGCTTTCTGGCTCAACGCGCTCATGAGTGTGGCGATGGTCGCGATACTCGTCGTCGGACATGCTCTCAACCTGGCCATGGCGGGCCTTTCGATACTGGTGCACGCGGTGCGCCTCAACACGCTTGAGTTTTCAAACCACAAAGGTGTATCCTGGTCTGGGTACGCCTTCAATCCGTTCAAGAAACAATAAGGAGCAAACAATGAGTGATGCAGCAATGATTGTCGCAGGCGCAATCGCCTGTTTGGGGCTTTCCGGCGCGGGAAGCGCGTTCGGCACCGGATTCGCGGCCTCGGCCGCCGTCGGCGCGTGGAAGAAGTGCTACGCCGCCAACAAGCCGGCTCCTTTTCTGCTTCTGTCGTTCGTGGGCGCGCCGATAACGCAGACGCTTTACGGAATGATCCTCATGTTCATCATGCTCGGCAAGGTCGCCGGCGCGAC
>CAMOXA010000092.1 GCA_946628745.1 uncultured Verrucomicrobiota bacterium
TTTCCGCCGAAGAGTGTCCGACGATGGCCTGCACGACAACGAGCGGAACGCCTGCGTTCGCTGCGCGGACGCGTGTCGGGGAATCTCGGCGCGACCCAGTTGAGCGGATTCGACCTCTCCGCCTCCACGCCCAGCAGTACGCGAAATATGCCGCGCAGATGCCCGGCGCAAAGGTTGACTGTCATTGCCGCGCGGTTCTCGCCGAAGGAACTCATGTACGCTTCGGCCATCTGCCACGTGACGTCCTGCGCCTTGCCCACATCGGGATTTGTCTCGTGCATCCACTCGGCGAAATACAGCCACGCGCGGTATCTGCTCGCCCGCATTGCGGGCGACATCCTGGCGGCCTGCGCGGATCTTTCGTAGCGCGACCACTCCGCGAGGAGTTTGCCGGTCCCGGTTTTTTGCGCATAGCCGCGCTCTACGTCCGCCACGAACTTGACGAGTTTTGCCTTCGCCTCGCCCAGGTCTTTCGTGCCCGACGTGCGGGAGTGTTTCTTGCCCTTGAAAGAAACGCGCATCGTCCATACGCCGTTTCTTTCGCGCTGCAGACTGCCCGTCCGCTGCGCCTTGCCGTTGTCTATCATAGGTATCAACCCTTTCCGTTAGATTCGGCCGACCCCATGCCGGCCTTGCGCCGGATATAATGCCGCAAGCGAAAGGAAGAGGCAAGAGGAAAGGGAAAGGGGCGTCATCTGTCGCGAGCGGGCAATAACCGCACACGAAGGCAGGGATAAAGAAAAACTCCCGGAACTTTCGTTCTGAGAGCCTTGCGCCATTGATGGCGGAGAGAGGGGGATTCGAACCCCCGGTACGGGTTTACCCCGTACGACGATTTAGCAAACCGCTGCCTTCAGCCACTCAGCCATCTCTCCTAAAAGCAGTTGAATGCGCGTATTATATCATATCTTTTGCACGCCGTCAACGAAGACCGCTGAAGGTTTCCATGTGCGCGGATTGATCACGACGAGATCCGCCGTGTAGCCCTTCTCGATCTTGCCGAGCGTATCGCCCCAGCCGAGCTCGATGGCCTGGTTCCACGATGTGGTGCGCACGAGATCTTTCAGCGGCAGGCCGGTGACATCGCGCACATTCTTGAGCCCCATGCCCATCCAGAGCGTGGAACCGGCGAGATTGCCGCCCTTGACGAGACGGGCTTCGCCGTTCTCGAGCTTGACCTCGAGTCCGCCCATCGTGAAAGCGTAGCCGTCCTTGCAGTGGGAGCACCTGAGCGAATCGGTGATCATCTGCACGTGCGCGAGATTGCGGCGCGTGAAGATCAGATTGAGCATGTCGGGGCAAAGGTGTATCTTGTCGCAGATCACCTCGGTGTTGAGGTCTTCGACGAGGAAGCCCGCGCCCACCATGCCGATCTCGCGATGGTGCAGAGGCGTCATCTGGTTGCAGAAGTGTGTCATGTGCCTCAGCCCGTTCTTGTAGGCCTTCTTGAGGTCGGCGAACTTCGCGCCGGTGTGTCCGCAGCTCGGCACGACGCCCATCTTGAAGCACTCCTTGGCGAACTTGTCGCCGCCCTCGGTCTCGACCGCGTAGGATATCAGCTTGACGGGGTAGATCTTGGCGATTTCCTTGACTTCCTTGATGTCCGGCTTGCGGACGAATTCGGGGTTCTGCGCGCCGCAGCACTTGACGTTGATGAACGGACCTTCGAGGTGGATGCCGGGCACCTTGGCGAACGGCATGCCAGCCTCCGCGTAGGCCTTGGCGTTCTTCGCCGCGACCTTCAGCTCGGCGTTCGACACCGTGAGCGTCGTCGGCAGCACGGTCGTCACGCCCTCGGCGAGCTTCGCCTCGGCGAGCTTGAAGACCGCCTGCGGGTCGGCGTCGCAAAAGTCGTATGTGAGCGCACCGTGCGTGTGCACGTCGATGAAGCCGGGCATAACATACTGCCCCTTGACGTCCACCACCGTCGCGGCGCCCTTTTCGGACGCCTTTTTCGCGCCGACCTGCGTTATCCTGCCGTCCTCGACGACAATCGTCGCGCCCTCGAGGTCGACGCCGGGCGAGATCACGTGCGCGTTCTTGATTATTGTTTTCTGCATGTTTGCCTCCCTGTTTGGTTTTGACGAAATTATATCAAATATTCCCGCCGCTGTCACTTGTCGCTGTGGGATATGACCTCGCAGCCGTCCTCCGTGACGAGCACGAGGTCTTCGATACGTACGCCGAGATTGCCCTCGAGATACACGCCAGGTTCGATAGTGACGGACATGCCCGGGCGCAGCACCGTCTTGCCGTTCTTCGCGGCGAACGGCTTCTCGTGTATTTCGATTCCGACGCCATGGCCGAGCGAGTGTCCGAACGCCTTGCCATAGCCGTTCCCGGCGAGGAAGTCCCGCGCGACCTTGTCGAGCGCGCCGGCGGTCATGCCCGGCCTGACTGCCGCGATGGCCCGCCTGTTCGCCTCGAGAACGAGCGCGTACACCTTTTTGTAGGCGGGCGACGGACGCGCCGGCACGATGTTGCGCGTCATGTCAGAGCAGTATCCGCCGAGTTTCACGCCCATGTCGACGAGCACCGGTTCGCGTCCGTTCCACACCGTGTCGTCCGGCACGTGGTGGCATTCCGCGGCATTGCGTCCGACGCACACAATGGTCTCGAACGCCTCGCCTTCGCCGCGCTCGATCATTAGGTGCTTTATGATTCGGGCCATGTCGCGCTCGGTCATTCCGGCGCGGAACCGGCCCCTGGCTTCGGCCCATATCTCGTCGTTGAGGCTTTCGGCCGCGCGCAGCGCGTCGAGTTCCGCGGCGGTCTTGACGGCGCGCAGCTCGCCGATGTCCTCGAGAATGTCCGTGAACTTCGCTTTGGGGAACGTCTTTTCGAGCGACAGGAACTTCGCGTGTGTGATGACGGACTCGTAGCCGACGGCGCCGAACGAGAGTCCGCGCACCGAAAGCGGCTTCTTGCCGTTAAGCTTTTTGATGTCGTCGACCTTGAGCCACGGGGCTGTGCGGCCTATCGCCGCGGTGTACCGGAAGTCGGTGTAGAGGACGACGCGTCCGCCGCCGACGAGCAGACACGCGTTGTCGCAGTCCACTCCGGTGAGCGCTCTTACGTTGGCCTGGTTGAACACGACCGCGGCGTCGAGCTTTTTCGCCGCGACCTTTTCGGCGAACGCCGCGAGGCGTTCTGCGAACGGATTCTTCTTCATTTTTCCTGTCGTCCTTCGATTCTACTGTCCGACGCCCATTACCGGCATGTGGACCTCTTCCTTTATCTTTACCTGCCTGGAGCCGAATATGTAGTCGGCCGCCATTTGCGAAACCGTTATGACATCGGTGCGGACCGCGGACGAGTACGACTCGTCGGTGCCGTGGGCGCCGAACGCGGCGCGCCCGGCCTCGGCGCGTATGGTGCGCTGCATTTCGAGCGAGACGAGTATGTACCGCGTGAAGGCGAAAAGCGCTGCCAGCACGAGCGAGACGACGAACATCCCGACCGCGAGTTCCGCCAGCGCCTGTCCGCGGCGCGACTTAGTGGCCCCGGCTCGTGCCGCCATGTCCGCCTCCTCCCCCGGGTCCGCCGCGCCTGCACGAGCCCGAATTGTACTTCAGCCAGTTGACGCCCTCGCGCCTGAAATTCGCGTGCTCCCAAGTCTTCAGCTGGTCGCACCAGAAGCATGCGTCAAGATGCTGCGGACCCTTCTCGCGGTACACGCCGAGATGGTTGCGGATGTGGTGCACCCACCCGAAGTCGGCCGTGGCCAGGTCGGCGCCGTCCACGGCGTCCACCGGCACGAGGCGCACGTCGGTGAAAGCCGGCACGACGAAATGCCTCAGCCCGGTGACGACGCCGCGCGCGCCTTCAAGGTCCTCGACGAGTCCGAACGGCTTCGCGGCGGCGGACCAAGTGAAGTCCGACCTAAGGTCCACGGCGACCGCTTCGACACCGCGGGCGCATCTGCAGACCGCCGCCGCGCCGTGGACGTTGTACTCCTCCTTCACTTCGCCGGCGAGAGGGAAATCGTAGTTTTCCTCGTCATCGGCGAGGGAGCGTCCGTTGAACCATCTGCGCCAGCCGTACTGGTCGAAGAGGAACCATGTCTGCTCCGGATCGGCGATCAGAAGCGAGCGTTCGATGTCGTCGCGCGACACGGTGACGTCCGCATGGCGGTCGGCGAGCGTCTTTATCTCGTCGGGCGTGAAGATGTCGAGAAGGCGGCACTTGCGCGTGGCAATATGCAAAGAGAAAATCTCGCTGTTGTCCATCGGGTTGTCGCGGCGCGACGGCAGCGGCGCCCAGTCGTGGTAGCTCGTGTAGCCGCTCAGCACCCCGTAGCAGTGGAAGAAGAACCAGCACCAGTCCTTGGCGGCTATCGCCATGTAGAACTGGCGGTTGAGCAGAAGGTGCCCGCCGGCCGCGTCGTAGAACTCTATGTTGTCGGGTCCGGTGGCGAGACCTTCCGAAACCACGCTTTCTATCGCCGTAGCGTAGTCCGTCCACGCGCCTGGGAACGGCTCCGGATACGGATCGCCCGCCTGTCCGCCGCCGGCGTAGACGAGGCGGATGTCCTTGACGTGTTCGCGCAGTATCTCGCCGAACTCGGCGCGCTCCTCCATCCCGTTCTTCTTCGCCGCGCGGTTGGCGAGCCGCAGCGCCTCCACGGGCCCCAGCAGCGCGATGCGCCTCTGGTCCGCCACGATACGCTCGCAGAGATTCGAATCGCCGCGCACCGCCGCGACGACGTGTTCGATGTTGAGGTGCCCGATTTCGTTTATGAGAGCGCCCTGCTTGCGCGCGGCGGCGAGAGCGGCCGCGTCGCCGCCGTTCTGCAGGCGGTTCTTCGCGCGCACGGACATGAAAGTATCGACATTGAGCAGGGCGAAAAACGCCAGCACGACGAGGACGAAAAGAAGAAGAAGCGCTATCTGGCCTTTTCTCATGGCGTCACAGCCCGTAGTCGTACATGTAGAAGGGAAAGTGCGACTCGACCGCCGCGCGGCCTGTCATGTCGAAGTCGTCCGTCTCCATGTCGACGCGGGCTTCGGCGAGCGGACTCACCCCGCCGCCGGACCGCACGTCGACATCCGTCGTGTGCCAATACTGGTAATCCAATATCCCGTTTGCCCTGGCCCAGTCCTCGGCGCCGAGATAGATAGGCATTCTCGCTACCTCGTCGAACCCGGTCTGGGCCGGCCACAGCAGCTTGCCCGCGACGGGAATCATCGCCACGCGCGCAGACTTTTCGCACATGAAATCGTCGAAGCCGACAGACTTCGCGCGCGCGGCCCGCGCCGCCGCATGATCTAGAAGCGTCTTGGCCGAAACCATGCGCGAAACACGATACGCGCCCGTGAACACCATAAGTATCACGAGCACGGCAATGAGTGTTTCGACCATCGCCTGACCGCGCCTCATGCGGAACCTTCCGCCAATGGAGCGCGGCGTCAGTCGCCGGCCTCTTCGATTTTGTCGCCGGCCTCTTCGAACTTGTCGCCGATCTTGCCGGAAAACACTTTCACGACCGCTATGAGCGCGATCGCGATGAGGCTCACGATAAGGATGTACTCCACCATCGTCTGCCCTTTTCTCGCCTTCTTCATCTATAGTCCTCCTTGTATTGGCCCTTCACGGGTAGTCCGAACTAACCATGCGCTCCGTGCGCACTACGGCATGGCGCGTAGCGTGGACGAGATAGCCCAACGCGCCGACGGCGACAAGCAGCGCGGTGAACGTAAGAACGTACTCCAGCATTGTCTGCCCCTTTCTCGCATTTTTCGCCATACGCCGCTATTATACCACGAACATGCCCCGAAAGTCCAGCGCATATTCAACGGCCGCCGCCGCGCGCCATGGCGGTCTCAACGGCCGGCCGCGTCCACACCCGAACCGAACAGCGCGAAGTCTCCGCGCGCGGGATCGTCCGGGAACGCCTCCCCGAGAGCGTCCGTGAGACGCCGCGCCGCGCACATCGACGCGCAGGAGCTTTTCAAGAGACCCAGTTTCATCGTCTCCTGCACGACATGAGTGTCAAGCGGGACGACGAGCGTGCGCCTGTTGATGAAGCCGGCCCAAAGACCAAGATCTACAGGCGAGCCGGAGCGCACCATCCACCTTAGAAACATGCAAACGCGCTTGCATGCGGACTTGGCGTCCTTCGGGACGACGGACGACGGACCCTTCGCGTTGAAGTATCCGCATATCGCCGCGACAGCCTTGGCCGCGTCGCCCCCGGCAACCCCGCGGACGTATCCGCCAAGCGTACCGTGCGCGAGCATCAATTCGCGATAGGTCCGCAGGAAGGCGTTCACGGTACCGAAAGTGAAGAAGCGGTAGAAGCAGCGCGAAGAATCCGGCGGGACGTCCCGCTCGAAAGCACCGCCGCGAATCCATGAGTCCATGTCGCCGCGCGCCCTGTCGACGAGCCACTGGATTTT
>CAMOXA010000093.1 GCA_946628745.1 uncultured Verrucomicrobiota bacterium
CCTGGCGCCCGGTCGCGCGGCCCTCGAGCCAGCCGCTTTTCGTGTCGCGGTCCACGACGCCGCTCGGCGCCGCGAGCTCGAGCACCACCGCGCCGTCCTCGGCGTATTCGCGAACCGTCACGCCGCCGCACCACACGATGCCCTCCTTCTCGAAGAACTGCGCGCGCTCGACCGTCGCGTCGACTTTGACGGCGCCGCTCGCGTAGCTCTCGACCGGGACGATCACGCCTTTCGCCGGGCGGTCGATGCGCGCGAGGCAGTTCGAGTAGGCCTCGACGAGCCGCGCCCGGTCGCAGGCGAAGCGCTCCAGCCGCTCGCCGAGGGTCTCGCCCCCGCCGGCTGCGGACGCGCACGCCGCGCACACGGCGGCCAGTGCCAGGACCTCTCGGGCGAATCTCACGAACGCACCACCTCGTCAATCTTCAGAAGTTTCTTCCACAAGCTCTCCACCTCGGAGAATTTGATGGCGTTGGCCGCGTCGCTCTTGGCGACTTTCGGGTTGAGGTGGGTCTCCATGAAAACTCCGTCCACCCCCGTCGCGACCGCCGCGCGCGCGAGCGCCGGGGCGTACTTGCCGTCCCCGCCGGACCCCGTCCCGAGCCCGCCCGGACGCTGCACCGAATGGGTGGCGTCCATGACGACCGGATATCCGAGAGCGCGCATGATCAAAAGCGAGCGCATGTCGGCGACGAGATTGTGGTAGCCGAACGATGCGCCTCGCTCGCAAAGGACGATGCGGCGGTTGCCGGTCGATTCTATCTTGCGCACGACCTGCGCCATGTCCTCGGGCGCCATGAACTGGCCCTTTTTCACGTTCACCACCGCGCCGGTCTCGCCGGCCGCCACCACGAGATCGGTCTGGCGCGCGAGGAACGCCGGTATCTGCAGAATGTCGCACACTTGGGCCGCCGGCGCGCACTGCCACGGCTCGTGCACGTCCGTGAGAACCGGGACGCCGAATTTCTGGCGTATCTCGGCAAGTATCTCCAGCCCCTTGTCGATGCCGGGCCCGCGGAAAGAGTCCACGCTCGTGCGGTTCGCCTTGTCGAAGCTGGCCTTGAAGACATAGGCCGCGCCCAGCTTGTTCGCGAGCTTCACAAGCCTGCCCGCGAGGTCGAGCGCCATCGCGCGCGATTCTATGACGCACGGCCCCGCTATGAAAACGAGCCGTCCGTCGCCGAACACGACGCCTTTGTCTACCTTTACTTTCCTCATCTGTCTCTTTTCAAGCCTTTCGCCCGGCCGGGGTCTGTAGTATTATTTGAAGATATTATACCAAAAAAATGCGCACTGCGGCGTACGGTATGTCATTTTCCCCTCATTTTGGCCGTAGTTCGCACCGCAAACGCCACCAGCACCACTGCTAGCGCCAGCAAAAAGCCCGTCGCGCCCCCTTTGACCCAGTCTGTGCGCCCGCCGGAAAAGCTCTTGTAGAGGAGCGTCCCGAGGGCCGTCGACGAGACGGCCATCATGAAAACCATGGGTATCGCGGTCATCCAGCACGGCTTGCGGTTCTTGACGAACCAGAGCGTGGCGGCGAGAAGCGTGAGAGCGGCGAGAAGCTGGTTGGCCGAAGCGAAGATCGTCCACAGCTGCTTGGAGGTCTCCGTCGCGGCGAGAAGCAGCCCGGCCGCGAGCAGAACGACGACGGCCGTTCCGGTGTACATGTTGTTCAGGATAGCTGCGGCCCCGGGGGTCTTCGCCGCCGCGCCGGGCGCGGACTCGCCCGCGAACATTTCCTGCCAGCTGAACCGCGCGAGGCGCGTGCCGGAATCGATGGTCGTCATCAAAAACGCCGACACCGACAGAAGCATGAACGATTCGGCCGCGCGCTGCGGTATGCCGATCTTCACGCAAAATCCCGCGATCGTCGAAGCGAACATCTGCACCGGCTCCATGCCCTGTATCGCGCCGACGTAGTCCTTCTGGGTGGCGTACGTCCCCGCGACGCCAATAAGCGCTATGATGGCGAGAACGCCTTCGAGCAGCATCCCGCCGTATCCTATCGGACGCATCGACCGCTCGTTGTCGAGCTGCTTCGCGCTGGTGCCGGAAGCGACCAGCGCGTGAAAGCCCGAGCACGCGCCGCACGCGACCGTCACGAAGAGGAACGGGAAGAGCCTGTCCGGCACGCCCGCGCGCCCGATCGCGCTGAAGCCCGCGAACGCGTCGGTGGTCAGCGCCGGATGCGCGACGAACACTCCGAGAAAGCCCAGCGCCATCATCGCGTAGAGTAGATAGGAGTTCAGATAGTCCCGGGGCTGCAGCAGTATCCACACCGGGCACGTCGACGCTATGAAGCAGTAGGCGAGCAGGAGGAGCGTCCATACGACGCGCGTCGCGCCGGCCGTCAGCCCGAACATCTTCACGAGGTCGAGCGGGAAGAGGCTGCCGAACCACACCGACGCGAACATGAGCGGCACGAAGACGACAGACGCGGCGAATACCGGCATCTTGAGCTTGTTGACGCACAGTCCGAAGGCTATCGCCTCGAAGATGAACAATAGCGACGCCGTCGCGATCGCGGGATCCGCTACGAAGGTGACGGCGATCTGCCGCGTGAACTCGGCGACCACCAGGACGAGCGCCGACCAGCTGAACAGCAGAAACAGCACCTTGCCGGGCTTGCCGAGAATCGTGCCTATCACAGACCCGATGGACTCGCCGCCGTGCCTGACCGAAAGAAACATCGATATCATGTCGTGCGCCGCGCCGATGAATATGCACCCGAGGACTATCCACAGCGCGACCGACGCCCACCCGAATTCCGCCGCGAGGACGGGCCCCACGATCGGCCCGGCGCCGGCTATGGACGCGAAATGGTGGCCGAACAGGACGGCGGGGTGGGCGGGGACGAAATCCACACCGTCCCTCTTGGTGTGCGCAGGCGTGGGCCTGGACCCGTCAACCCCGAGCTTGCGCTCGATCGTCCTCGCATACACGAAGTACCCTGTCAAAAACGCTACGGACGCCAGCAGCAGCAGCAATGCGCCATTCATTGTTCCCGATTCCTTTCTGTTCGTTCCGGGCCGGCCTTTGCCGCCCTTTGGCCCAATATTATACCACACTTCGCCGCAGAATGGAATGCCTGCCAGCGGGAGCTCCCGCTAACTGCCGAGCCAGGCGTTGAACTGGTCGAGCGTCAAGTGCAAATTGTTCAGATTGACTCCCATTCCGGGACCTCCTTGTTTTGACATTCCAACTGCGGGGTATGCACGCGAGACGGCAAAAGGTTACACGCCAGGCCGCCGGCGGCGGTTCAGCCGGTCGATTATCATCGCGATTGCTCCGTCGCCGGTCAGATTGCAGGCGGTGCCCACGCCGTCGATCGCGAGGTAGGCGGCCATGAGAATCGCGTAGTATTCCGGCGCGAGGCCGATGGCAGATTCCGCGACAGGCGCGGCGGCGAGGACCATCCCGCCCGGCACCCCCGGCGCGGCAACGGCGAGCACGCTCAAGAGAAGTATGTATTCGGCGAACGCGCCGGCGTCGAGCGTCCCGCCTGCGAGCAGCAGGAACCCGGCGCTGAAGACCGTGATCTTCGCGATACTGCCGGCGAGATGAATGTTGGCGCAAAGGGGAATGACGAGGTTCGCCGTCTCTTCACCCACGCCGTTCGCCTTGGTCTGGCGCAGCGTGACCGGAATCGTCGCCGCCGAAGAGCAGCAGCCGAGTCCCGTGAAATAGGCGGGAAGCATCGTCCACAGCGCCTTTAGCGGATTGCGCCGGGCGATGATTCCGGCGATGGTGAACTGCACGGCGAGGACGAGCCAGGTAGTCGCGACCGCGGTGGCGACGATCTTGACGCCCGGCCCGCATATCTGCGCGAGCGCTCCGCGCGCCGTGAGGTCCGCGACCACAGCTAGGACATAGACGGGCAGGAGCGGCACGACGGATTTCGCGATCGCGTGCGACACGATGCGTCTTATCTCCCCGAACGCCCGCATCATAGCCGGGCATTCATTCACCGCCATCGACAGTCCGAAGACGAACGCGACTGCCGTCGCCGTGACGACGCTCATGACCGGCGGAATATTCAGGACGAAATAGGCGGGGAACGATTTCGCCGCGTCCGGGGCGGCGACCGGGCCGCTGACGATGCGCGGCAGGACCGTCTCGGCGACGCCGAACCCGAACGCTCCGGCGAGGAGCGTCGACGCGTAGGCGAGCGCGATCGTCGTCAGGAGCATGCGCCCCGCGCCCCTGCCGGCCTCGGCAATCGCCGGCGTGACGAGTCCGACGATGATGAGCGGCACGATGAACTTGATGAACTGCGAGAACGTCCCGCCGAACGAATTGAGCGCGCGCACGACGCACGCGGGCGCCGTCGCCCCCAGCAGAGAGCCGACGGCCATTGCGGCAAGAAGCGGCACGATAGGCGATTTTCTCATTTTTCAACACTCCTTCAATTCGCGGAACGCGGATACTATCGCCTCGCTTTTTTTGCCGAACGATTCGACGGCCCTGACGCGAAAGCGCACGGCCGGCGAGAAATACGAGCTCTTGAGCGTATCGAGCTCATTCATCGAAAAGACGCAGCCAACCGTTCGCGGCTCGCGCCCGGGCTCCAGGAAATAGGCGGGGGAATAGACCCTCTTAGTGCAGACGACGCGGCTCACGTCGCACTCCTCGACCTCGGCCGCGACCTCGTAGTCGTAGGCGCGGGTGTGCGCGCCGTCGTTGAGCGCCGACGGGAAGGCCACCGTCAGCTGCTTCACCTTGCGCCCCTTGCGATCCCTGCCTTCCGCCGGACCGGAGACCGTCACCGCCGCGCCCGCCGGGAACTGCGGCGCGACGGCTTTCGCCGCCCGCGTCTCGAAAGCGAAAGGCTTCGCGTCCGCCGCCGGCAGCGGAATCGTCCAGTCGGCCCCCAGCCTGGCGTCGTACATGAAATCGCGGCGCTCGACGACGACGCGGTCGCCGTAGACCGTGACGAGCAGCCCCTGCTTGCCGCTGAACCGGTCCACGAGCGGCATCTGCTTCAAGCCGTCCACTGCGTGCGGCCCGGAATTTTCGCGTCCGTACACTGGGTCGATGTAGCGCAGCGACCCCGCGCCGATGGACGTGAACGCCCCCTGCCAGATGGCGCGCTCGTCGACGAGCGGATGGTGGGAGTGTCCCGAGAAGGCAATGGCGTTCGGGAACTGCGAGAGCGCGAGCCCGGCGGCGCCGTCGTCGCGCCCCCACGCCCACGGACCGTGGCACGTGTCTTTCGGGTGCGGATGCTGGATGTAGAAGAAAGGCTTATCGCCGCGAAGCTCCGCCGCGTGCGCCTTCAAGAACGGCACGGCGGCCGGCGAGCCGTTCCAATCGTCCCACTGCGCGCCGATAAACGTGTAGCCCTTGACTGCCTTACGCCAGACGGGCGCATACGGCTCGTTGAACGCGCGTTCCCACGCGGCGGCGCGGTCGGCGGCGATGGTGTCTTCGGGGGCGGACTTGTTCTTGCCGTATTTGAACCCTTCGATATCGTGGTTGCCGTAGACGAAGAGCTTCTCGACAGGCCTGCCGTCCAGCCCTCTGCCGCCGGGGAAGACACTCTCCCACGCGTCGGCCACGAGCCGGAGCTCGGAGACGAGCCCCTGATCGGCCATGTCGCCCGCGATCGCGACGCCATCGACGCCCCGGTCGCGGAACCACGTGAACGACTTGACGAGAGTCTCGGTGCCGTAGCGCCCCGACGCCTCGCGCACATGCACGTCGCTCACGACGCCGAAGCGGAGAGCGGGCGGCGCCTCGTCAGGCGGTGCGAGACGAATCGACGGCACGCCGCCGGTCATCCCGAACGTCACCGCCCCGCCGACAAAACTTCTGCGCGTCAGTTCCATGTCATGCCTCCTCGTGTCTGCGGTTTCGTCCGCCGTAGAAATTGCCCGGCTTGTCGTACCAGAATCTCACAGTTCGCCCGTCGTGCGGTGCGGCGGCGGCGGTCAGCGCCGCGAGGCACGCCGTCAGCACCACAGCCTTTGCCATCCTTTCAAGCACCCTGTCACATGACAAGTATATACAATCCAGGTCTGTAGGAGCACCAAGTCAGACGAACTGTCTTGCCGCCATAAACCGGATCGGACTCGGAATAAGTGAAGGTGTTGCCATCGTGCCAAGTCTTGCGAGACCATTCGCCGTTCTCAAGCGTCTGTGTGCAGAACCACTGCACATTCATCACTTCGTTATTCTTATTCGCGGCGGTTGTCGCGCTGAACGTCCACTCTCCCTCGACCTTGTACGCGCCCGTCTCGGCCTGCGCTCCGCCGCCTGCGACGACAAAGACGTTCGTCACTCCCAGCTCGCCGAAATAGCGCACGGCGTCGGCGTTGCGGTTGCGCACGATCTCCTCCGCCGTCAGCACGCGGTCGTAGTAGCGGAAGTTCTTGAGCTTGCCGATCATGCCCCA
>CAMOXA010000094.1 GCA_946628745.1 uncultured Verrucomicrobiota bacterium
CGCGTCTGGCGCGGCATCCTGTCCTTGTTGAGACGCACCACCATTATGAACTTCTCTTTGTCCAGAAGCTCCAGGATGGCGCTCAATGTCGCACGGTCGGGATAGCGTGATTCGGAGTAGGCATTCGTCACCGACCCGTCGTTGACCGTATCGAGGAACTCGATAACGGTGTTCGTGCCGGCCTTCGCGGCGAGATCGGTCCAGCGGTCGCCGTCGACATACGTCTCGACGCCCTGCTCGAATTCTGCGTCAACGGCGATATAGTCGTTTACGGCGAAACGCAGCGAAGCGACAGTGCGCTCGGCGAAACTCTTGTGCTGTTCTTGCCATTCGCGGTCTTCCTTCTCGCGTTGCCGCGCGGCCTCGCGCTCCGCCTCCTGGCGCATCCGGGCCTCCTCGCGCTCGCGTATCCTGTCTTCGCGCTCCTTGCGGATTCTTTCGGCCTCGGCTTCGCGTTCGCGTTTTTCGGCCTCGCGCTGGGCCTTGCGCCGGGCCTCTTCCTCCACGCGGCGCTTCTCGGCGATCTGGCGCTCGTATTCGGCTTTCGCCGCTGCGGCGGCCTCTGCGCGGCGCTCTTCCTCCTTGTGCTCCTGCCATTTGTCCCAGCCGATTTTCGCGCCGACCGCGAAAGCGATCAGCACGACGCCGGCAGTGCAATTCGAGACGATCGCCTTTATGCGCGCCTTTCGCTTGGCTTCCTGCGCAGCCCTTCTGACAGCTTCTATATCGTATCTTCCGCCGATGGCCATTTTTGCTCCAGTTTCTGTTCAGTGTTCTGTTGAGGCCATTAGTATAGCATACTGCGGCCAAAACTGCAAACATGTTCGCATTGCGTCATTTCGCGCAGTCTCCCGCCCCGGCCGCCAGTTGCCGGTAGCATTCATACGCCGAAATCGACACGGCATTCGCCAGATTGATGCTTCGCGCGTGTTCGCCCGGCATGGGAATCCTGAAAAGCGCGTCCCTGTAGCGCTCGTAGAAGTCCGCCGGCAGCCCCGAGGACTCGTTGCCGAAAACAAGCGCGTCGCCATTCTCGAATCGGCAGTCGTACAGCGACTTTTCGCCGCGGGTCGACATGAAAAGCATCCGCCGCGGCTTCGCGGCGGCGAGGTAGTCCGCCCATGTGTCGTGCACCGTCACGTCGAGGTGCGGCCAGTAGTCGAGACCCGCGCGCGCAACATAGCGGTCGTCCAACGCGAAGCCGAGCGGCCGCACCAGATGCAGCGGAACGCCAAGCCCCACGCAAAGCCTCCCCACTGCGCCGGTGTTGTGAGGTATCTGCGGTCTGACGAGCACTATTGAAAATTCCATGCGCAAGTCCTCTGTACAGCTACACTTTCAAATCGTGCGCTTGCGCGTCATGAGCGCCGCGAATGCTCCGTCGCGGCCCGATTCGAACGGGACCGACTCCTGCCGGCTGACGAGCGCGAATTCGGGATGCCGCCCGAGGAATGCCTCCACCTGCCGGTCGTTCTCTTCCGGCTCGTTGGAGCATGTGGAATACACGACACTGCCGCCCGGCGCGACAAGTCCGGCGCATCTGTCGAGTATGTCGGCCTGGAGTTTGACAAGCGCCGCCAGCTTCTCGACGCTCCAGTTCCATCTCGCGTCGGGCTTGCGGCGGAAGACCCCCGTGTTCGAGCACGGCGCGTCGACAAGGACCTTCCCGAAGAGCTCCGTGCCGTCGCTGAAATCGAGCGACGGCGCGACCTGCGCATCGACGCCGGTCCTGGCGAGATTGGCTTCGAGACGGCGGCGCCGCTTGGGGTTGACCTCGCACGCGGTTACGTTCGCCCCTCGCCATGCGATCTGAATCGTTTTGCCGCCGGGCGCGGCGCATGCGTCCAGAATGCGTTCGCCGGGATGCGGGTCTAGAAGCTCCACTGCGAGCGCCGCGCCCGGGTCCTGTACTATGAACTCGCCGGTAGCGAAACCCGGCGCGTTCTCCACTCTCGCGCCGCGCTCCAGCCTCTCGAAGCGTCCGTCTTTGTAGGCGAGGAACGTCTCGGCCGGCTCGTTGTGCCACTTCGCGAGCCGCTCCGCGCCCTCCGCGCCGAACCGCTCCGTCCAGCGGCGGACGATTTCAGTCGGATAGCTCTCGCGAACTTCCAGCGGACTGGCGGCGACGAGCCGCTCCAGTTCATCCCTGCGTCTGAGCAGATTGCGCAAGACGCCGTTGACCACCCTCGCGATGCTGGGGTTCTCGCACGACTTCGCCGCTTCGACAGTCTCGTTGACCGCCGCGAAGGCGGGGACTTCCGCCATATACAGAATCTGCGCCGCACCGACGTAAAGCAGCGCCTCCATTTCGCCCTTGGGCCACTTCGCGACGAGCTCGCCCAGCACCCGCCTCAACGGGCGCAGACGGCGTATTGCCGTATAGACCAGATCCTGCACGAACGCCCTGTCGGGGCCTTGCGGCAGCAGATTCGACGGAAAGTCCTTCGTGGCCAGCCATCTGGCCATTGCGAATGCGGCGGTTCTTCTTGTATTTGCCATTGTCACGCGGTTGTTGTCTGTCAATTGTCGAAAAAGTCCGATACGTCCGACAGCAGCTGAGGCAGATCCACTACCGTATGGACCGAAGCCGGAATGGATTTTCTGAATACTGCGCCGTAGTTCTTCGTCACGATGCGCGGGTCGGCGACCACGACGACGCCGCGGTCGCGCTTGGAGCGGATCAGCCGCCCGAATCCCTGCCGGAACTTTATGACGGCCTCCGGCAGAGTGTAGTCGCGAAACGAACTGCCGCCGTCGCGGTCGATCTGCTCGCGCCGCGCCTCCACTATCGGACTGCCGACCTGCGCGAACGGCAGACGCGCTATCACTACGCACGACAGCGCCTCGCCCGCGACGTCCACGCCCTCCCAGAAAGACTGCGCGCCGAAAAGCACAGTGCCGCGCGCCCCTTTCAGAGCCCTCGTCATCGACTCGCGCGACATGCCCTCGCCCTGCACCAGCAGGTCGATGCCGGTGCCTTCGAGCGCGCCGCGCAGATTCGCCGCGACGGAATTCATCATCTCGTAGCTCGTGAACAGCACGAGCGCCCTGCCGCCCGTCGCCGCGAACAGGTCTTTCAGCATCACCGCAAGAGACCGGGCGTATCCCGCCGCGTCCGCTGCAGGGTCGGGCAGACAGTCCGGCGCCAGAACCCGGGCCTGCACCAGGTAGTTGAACGGAGATGCCGCGACGAACGAACGGAAACGTCCATCGCACCCGAGACGCCGCGACATGTACTTGAAATCTCCGCCGACCCGGAGCGTGGCGGACGAAAGAATGACGGAATCCTTCGGCTCGTACAAGAGTTTTTTGAGCGGTTCGGCGACCGACAGCGGCGCCGCAACGAGCCGCACCGTCCTGCCGCGCCCCCTGCCCGCCCGCGCCGGCGTCTGGCACCGCTCCGCCCAGTAGGCGTGCGTCTCTTTTTCGCCGGCGAGCACGAAATGCGCCTCGTTCGCGAACGCGACGAGACTGTCGGCTATTCCGTCGAGCTGGACGGCGAGATCGCCGGTGAAATTCAATTCCCCTTCCGGTGTGGAACCGTTCAATACGTCTCTAAGTTCGTGCAGCAGCCGCACCATGCCGGCCACTTCGTTCTCCAGGCGCGTCTCCGCCTCGTGCAGAGACGCCTCGTCCCACTCCTCGCCGGAATATTCGCGAAAGAGTCCGCGCACCGAATAGCGCCTGACCCCCTCGGCGAACCTGTAGCGCACGACATCCGCGCCTTCGACCGGACTCAAGAGCCGCGAGGCGATCTGCAGCGCGTCCTCGGCCGCGGCGAGCAGCCGCGTCGTCGAACCCGCCATCTCCTTCGCGAGCCTGGCCACGCTCGCGCCGGACTGGCTGCCCGAGAGCACCCCCTTCTGAAGCTGGCGCTCGACCGCGGCGAGCACGCCGCCGGACCGGGGACGCTTGCCGCCGCCCTTTCGCATGAGCCTGTTCAGAATGTGCACGAGAGCCTCGCGCGAGAATTCTCCGCTCAGAGCGTCCGTCGCAGTGTCTTCGAGATTGTGCGCTTCGTCCAGCACCAGCCTGCCGTACGCCGGCAGTATCGTCCCCGCCCCGCCGACCGCCTCCGAAAGGACGAGCGCGTGGTTCGCGACGATGAGGTGGGCGTCGGCCGCCTTTTTTCTCCCCCGCCGCACGAAACCCCGCGAATAATACCGGCCTCCCCTCCCGCCGCACTCGTCGCCCGTACACGACAGGAAGTGGCGGGGCAGCCCGTCGTATGTGTCGAGATCTCCGTCAGGGGTGGTGGTCAGCCATTCGATGAAATGCGGCATCTCGTCCTGCTCTTCGCGCGACATGGTCCAGAACCCGGCCGCGAAAAAGTCGCCGACCGCCCTGAGGCAGAGGTAGTTCGACCGGCCCTTCAAAAGCGCCGTCTTGAAATTCGCCGCGTTGCCGCCCAGCACTTCCAGCGCCTTGGGTATGTCGCTGTTCACAAGTTGGCTCTGCAGATTGCGCGTCGCTGTCGACACCACCACCGGCGTGTCGTTCTCCCACGCCCATAGAATGGACGGCACGAGATAGGCGAGCGACTTGCCGACGCCGGTCCCCGCTTCGACCATGAGGTGTTCGCGCGAGTTGAAAGCCGCCGTTATGGCTCTGGCCATGTCGAGCTGTCCGGGCCGCTCTTCGTAGCTGGCCATGCGCCCGAGCGTTCCTCCGGCGGCGAGATGCCCCGCGACGGCGTCCGCATCCAGGCGCGAGCAGTCTTCATGCGCCGGCAGATGGCGGGTGCGCGAGGCCTCCTTCGTCTCGGGGATGAAATCCGCCCACCTTGGATCGTCTATGAATTGCGCGGG
The DNA here is from genome assembly GCA_946628745.1 of uncultured Verrucomicrobiota bacterium. Lineage (GTDB taxonomy): Bacteria > Verrucomicrobiota > Kiritimatiellia > RFP12 > UBA1067 > UBA1067. Next base: position 4,809 of record CAMOXA010000094.1, read on the forward strand.
AGAAACCATGTCGCGTTCAGCCGAGAAGCACCGCCGCCTGGGCGATTATGCCGCGGCCTTCGCCCACGGCGTCCATCTTTTCGTTCGTTTTGCCCTTGACCGATACGCACGAGGTCTCCACGCCCATCAATTCCGCCAGCCGTTCGCGCATCGCCTCGACGTGAGGTCTCAACCGCGGCCGCTCGCATATGACGGTGATGTCGGCGTTGCCGACCGAATACCCCGCCGCCGACACTTCCGCGACCGCGGCCGCCAGCAGCGCGGCCGAATCCGCCCCGCGCCACCGCTCGCTCGTGTCGGGGAAATGCGAGCCTATGTCGCCCAGCGCCGCCGCGCCGAAAAGCGCGTCTATGAGCGCGTGGATGACGACATCGCCGTCCGAATGCGCCTTCAGCCCGTCGCATCCCGGTATGGGCACGCCCCCGAGGACGAGCGGCTTGCCCGCCTCGAACACATGGCTGTCATACCCGAACCCGATCCTCATGGCGCGATACCGGTTGTGCGATGCCTTCAGGAGACGAGCCCCAGCGCCGCGAGCGTCCCGCGCAGCCTGCCGATGTTGGCGTCGGTCGTCTCGCAAAGCGGCAGGCGGAACGACCGCTCGATCTTGCCCATGAGCCAGAGCGCCTCTTTGGCCATGACCGGGTTGACGTCTATGAACAAATCGCGGAACAGCGGATAGTACTTGCGGTGCAGCGCCCCCGCCTTGGTGAAGTCGCCCGCGAGCGCCAGGCGCACCATCTCGCCCACTTCGCGCGGCACGACGTTCGAAGCCACCGATATGACGCCTTCAGCGCCGACGGATATCATCGGCAGCGCCAGCGAATCGTCGCCCGACAGCACGGTAAAGCCAGGCACAAGGTTCTTGATAGCGCTTACCCTTTCCACCGAGCCCGCCGCTTCTTTTATCGCCACGATATTCGGGTGCTTCGCGAGACGCGCGACGACATCAAGCGGTATTTCGCGCCCGGACCGGCCGGGCACGTTGTACAGCACGACCGGCAATCCGAGATCCGCCACGGTCGTAAAGTGTCGGTACAGCCCCTCGGCGTTGGGCTTGTTGTAGTACGGCGTCACCTGCAAGCACGCGTCGGACCCGCCCGCCGCGATCGCCGCCTTTGTCAGCGACACGGCCTCGGCGGTGGAATTCGCCCCGGTGCCAGCTATTATCGCCACTTTGCCCGCCGCGAACTCTATCGTCTTTTCGATGACCTTGTGGTGTTCTTCGTGGGAAAGCGTCGGCGATTCGCCGCTTGTGCCGACCGAGCATATGCCCTCGACGCCGCCCGCCACCTGCTCTTCGACCAGAGCCTTGAGTCTGCCGTAGTCCACCGAGCCGTTCTTGTCGAACGGAGTGACCAATGCCGTGATAGTTCCTGAAAGTTTCATGGTTGTGCTATATTATACCATCTATTGCCGTTGCAGTGATAGCCCAAAATTGAGAAAATCTTGCACCTGGCATGGAGTTTTCATTTGGCCTACATTTTCTTCTCTTTGTTTTTTTAACGCAGAGTGGTAGGGTCGCCGTTCCATCGGCGACCGCGGGCGTGACGGACGGCGGTGGAAC
>CAMOXA010000095.1 GCA_946628745.1 uncultured Verrucomicrobiota bacterium
TGCGAGTGTGCGCTTGTCGGCGTCGAACACGAGACCGTCGACGGTCTTCGCCGCAATCTTGAGCGGCTTCGCGCCGGTTACGGGAAGCTTGAACAGCACAGGGCGGCCGGGTCTGACGCCGTAGCGGGCCGGTGCGTTGATGCGGGGCGCGGCGGCGGGCTTAGGCGTAAGGATGCCAAGCTGCCGCGTGAGCGCGGACGGCGGACAGGGCTTCGTGCCAGACTTGAAAACGAAGAACGCGTCAGCCCAGTCGGCATGGTCGAAAGTGTCGCCGTCGCCTGCGTCCGTCACAGCCAGCACTGCAATCTTCGCCCCGGCGAGGTCCGCATGGATCGGCACGGCTCTGCCGCGCTCGCTCGAAGCCTCGGCGACCAGTCTGCCGTCGGCGTAAACCCGGAAAACGACACTGCCGCGCCATTCGCCCTTTTCCGCCTGCACCTCGTCGTCCACTCCGGCCATGGCCGAAAACGAAAGCGCATTCCCGCCCAAGACGATCTTGTACGAACTCGCGGCATGCGTGCCGACGCCGCGTTCGTATTTGACGCCGCCTATGGAGAGCGCATTCCCCTCCACGGACGATTTCGCGCGCGGGGCGCCCCAGCCGGCGCTCATTCGCGATATGTCCATTTCGTCAAGCCATATTCTGTCGCCCGCAGACGAAAGCGCGGGGCGCGCCACGACAGCTGCAATCGAGAACAAGGCCAATGTCGCATATGCTTTCATTCTAACCTCCAATTTGTAGACAAGGTATATTATATCAACTACCGGCCCGATCCGCAACAGTCTTGTCCATGTCAGTAGCGCTGCAGAAGTTCAAGCATCTTGCGGTCGAGCTTGTGTCCGCGAAAATCTTCATACTCCACATCCGGTCTGTTCGAATCGAGAACGCCGAAGTCGCCGCGCAAATTCCAGAGCGCCCAACCAATCTTGCGCTCCTTCCAGAACTTCAGCTGGTCTTCCATCAAAGACAGCGCGACATCGTGGCTTGTCTTGCGCCAAACGCCGAATTCCCCGACATGGACGGGCACCCCGGCCTCTATCGCCTTGTCCCAACCCTTTGTCGCGAACGTCTCTTCGAAAAGCCACTTGAGCGGGCTTCTCGCGTCGACAGGCCAGCGCGGAGTCTCGGCGACACTCTCGGACTTGTTCCATGGCGTCATGTAATGCGTGACGAAAAACGGATCGTAGCAATGCCAGCTGTAGCCGAGATTCGCCTCGCGCAGCGTGTTCGGCGCGATGCGTCCGTAGCCGAGTCCGTCCGCCACGACAAGCCTGCGTGCGTCCGCTTCCCGTATCGCGCCAAGAAGCGCGAGTGCCACTTTGGCATATTTCGCTTCGTCGATGTATGGTGGCTCGTTCATGAGATTGAACGACAGATCGTCCAGGGGCACGTCTTTGTAGCGCGCGGCGATTTCGCGCCAGAGGGCGCACGCTTCGGCCAGCGCGCCGGCGTCGGAGAAAATGTCGCGCGTTTCGGCGGGCACGCCGGACGTGTAGCCCGGTATTCTGTGCAGGCAGAGCTGGACGTGCACTTTGTGCTTTCGTCCGAAGGCCACTGCCTCGTCGATTCTGCCGAAGCCTGTCCGCCTGCTGTCGCACCCCTGCGCGATGAACCGGCAATCGATTGGCAGTCTGGCGAAATCGAATCCCCACCCGGCGATAATCTCAAAATCCTCTTCCCTGAATCTGCCGTCCCTGCACCAGTCGACAGACAGCATGTCGACGAGGTTGAAACCGCGCCGTGGCGCTGAGGCGCCTGCCGCGACCGCGGTGCACGCGGCAAACAGCGCCGCGGCGAAAGCGAGCGGAATCTTCATGCGAACACTTCGTCCATCAGAGCCGAGCAGCGTCCGCAATGGCGGCAGTCGTTGGCGTCGCGGCAGCCGCGCACGGCGAGCCAGAGATCCTTGGCCTTGTCGAATCTGCGGTTGTCGAACTTGCGCGGGAATTTATGGCTCGCGTCCATCAATTCGCCGAGATCGCCGTCGAAAGAATATGTCGCATACGCGTTGAGCACTTCGACCGGATGTGGATGGCGGCGCGTCGCGAGCTTGACGACATCGACCAGATTCTCGTATTCGGGCAGATCCTCGGGACGCACCCATGTCGACCTGAGAAAGTCCTCGTACCGGCCCCGCTCGTAATTGGTCTTGCACAGGAAGACTGAAAAACCGAACTTTTCGCCGGCCTTCGACTGCGCGATGCGATTGTGTCCGTGCATGTTGTCGTGGAACTGCTGATACGGGCACTGGCGTATGCAGCCGGAATTCGCCTGCATGCCGAGAGTCTTGCCGTGCGCCTTCGCCCATTGGGAGAGCGCCGACAGCCAATCCAGCTCGCGATGGCGTTCGCGCGAGGCGTAGAACGAATCGAAAAGATCGAGAATCGGCTCCAGCCCCGCCGTGCCGTGGACGCGCATGTTCACGCTGAGGCGTATCTTGAGCGACGGATGCTTCCTGCGGAAAATCGTGGCGAGAAACGGAGACGTCGTCGTCACGATATCCGGGAACAGCCCTTCCGCGTCCATCTCGCCGAGCATCCGTTCGGCGAAGTCTGCGATTTCGTCCGATATCGCGATATCTCCATAGCAGTTGCAGTTGAACAGCGTGTCGAGAAGAATGCCGTTCTCGCGCGCCCATTTAAGATCGGCGATCATCCGTGCGCGCAGCTCGGCGGTGAACTCCGGCGCGGGACGGCAGCTTAGTACGCCAGGCCAGGCGAAGAAAGTCTCGCGTATTCTGCCGAGATGCGGACTGCACGCCTCGATGAAAGGCGCGTTGAGAAAGTGACCTACAGCGAGAGTCTTTTTCATCAGCGGTTGCCTCCTCTCCATCCCTGTCCGCGTCTGCCGCCAGGTCCTCGCCCGCCCGGTCCGCGCCAGCCGGGGCCGCGGCTATCGGTCGTTTTGATTATGGTCGAGATCGTTGTCGAAATCTCTCCTACCATCTCGCCTTGATAGCCTAATCTTTCCGCCGTCTGCTTGATCAGATTCTCGCGCTCGCTCTTGTTGAGTTCGTTGATTTCGCCGAGCGTTTCCCACAAGGCGCGCCCCGTCTCGAGGCGTTCTTCTTCAGTGACTGCGCTCTGGTCCGTCAGAAGCGGATCCATCATATCCAGCAGTTCCTCGCGTCTTGCGATGAGATTCTGCAGCCTCTCATGCGTCTCGCGGTCGGCCTGCGACATTGTCGAGGTGTCGACCGAAGAGAGGAAATCGAGTTGATACTGGGCTTCTTCCTGGCGCGCCAATCGGGCGTTGGTCATATGATTCGTCACCTCGGCATAGCGTTCAGGATCGTCTCGTTTCATGTTTTCAAGCCATTCGCCGGGGTGCCGCGGACCTCTGTCGCGGTTGCGTTCTTCACCGCCGCCCGCTTCGCCCTGTACAGCCTGCAGCTCGTCGGGGATGCGGAACAAATCGGCATTGTCGCGCTCTTCCAGCCGGCGCTCGAGCTCTCTTATGCGAGCCTGCTTCTCCCTTATGGCCGCCTCGTTGCCAAGCCCGACCTTGACTATCTTTGTTTCGACAGCCCCGGGCGCCGGCGGTTTTGTTCTGCCGAGTGCGAAGCAGTATCCGGCGACAGCTCCGACGGCAAGCGACGCAAAAAGCGAAATGGCGGCGACTGCCGTTCTGAAAGTATTGGATTTACCGTTCATCGATTAGTCTCCTATTGCGTTGTCGGGTGGATATTTTACCCGACTTTCGCGCATAATGCAAGTGCAAAGACGCTGAGCTCAGCGCCGCACGAAGCGGGAGAGTCCCCCGATCGAGGTTTCGCGGTACAGCCCCGGCAGGTCGTGCCCCGTCTGCAGCATGGTCTTGACGACGGTGTCGAACGTGACCACGTGCGCACCGTCCGAAAGTACGCTCATTTCGCCGGCCACCACCGCTCGCGTAGCCGCGAGCGCGTTGCGCTCTATGCACGGAATCTGCACAAGCCCTTTGACAGGATCGCACGTCAGCCCGAGAAAATGCTCCAGCCCGATTTCGGCCGCGCATTCGCACTGGCGCGGACTGCCGCCCATCAGATATGCCGCGGCCGCGCTCGCCATTGCGCAAGCGACACCGACCTCGCCCTGGCAGCCGACTTCAGCGCCGGATATCGACCCGTTGCGCTTGACGACATTGCCGACGAGTCCGGCGACCGCCAGCGCGTGCAAAAGTTCGATTTCGGAGCTTCCGATAGCCTCCTTCAGATACCTCAACACGGCCGGCAGGGTTCCGCATGAACCGCATGTCGGGGCGGTTGCGATTTCGCCCAGAGCCGCGTTCTCCTCGCTGACGGCATGGGCGTACGCCACGAGAAGCCCCGTCCGGCGCAGCATCTCGGCCTGCATCTTCGCCTTGAGATAGATCGCTCTGGCGCGCCGCGCGAGCCTGAGTCCGCCGGGGAGCACTCCGTCGGCTGCAAGTCCGCGGTCTATCGCCCGCATCATCACTCCGAGGACCTCGCGCAGGTAATCCCAGATTTCCGGACCCTCGGCGTCGTCGACGAGCTGCCACATCGGCACTCCGCGCCGTGTCGCCGCCGCGACGATTTCGTCCATGCTTTTGAAACGGTATACTTCTTTCGTCGCGACGGGCCTGCCCTTCTCGCATATCGCCCCGCCGCCTACGGAAAAAACCTTTTGCTCCAGAATGAGCGCGCCATCGGACGCGAACGCGCGAAAGACCATTCCATTGGGATGGAACGCGTCCACGTCGTCGGGCTTCCAGACGATCTTGGTGCGTCTGGCGCCCAGAACATCCTTTACCGCCTTGTCCGTGAAATGGCCTCGGCCGGTTGCGGCCAGCGACCCGCATAAAACAACTTCATATCTCGCCGCGCCGGCAGTGCGGTTCAGAAAATCGGCCGCGGCGGACGCCGGACCCATCGTGTGGCTGGAGCTTGGTCCCCTGCCTATGCGGAACAGTTCCCTTAGAGATTTCATTTCCCGTTTCCTCTTATTTGATCGACGACCATGGCCGCAAGCGTCAACCCGAACGACGCCGTCACCTGCACGACGCTGCCGAGCTCTTCGCACGCCGGCGCCTCGTCGGAATACACGCACATGAACTTGCGCTGCGGGAACTCGCCCGACTTGCGAAACCTGCCGCGCAAAGCGCGCGCGAGACCGTCGCCCGCGACTTTACGGAATTCAGCGCGGCGAATCCTCGACGGATCGAGCCGCCTCGCCGCGCCCATGGAAGAAAAAAGAGTCACTGACGGCACCGACAGCGCATGGCGTATCAGCCTCGCCTTGCAGTCCACGGAATCTATCGCGTCGATCACGAAATCCCAGTCCTCCAGCCGGTACGACCCCGCCGTCGCCTCATTGTAGAATTCGACGCGGGATTCCGCTTCGGCGGACGGATTCACCTCAAGGACCCTTCTGCGCATGACATCGGCCTTCGGTTCGCCTATCGTCGCGACCGAAGCGACTATCTGCCGGTTCACATTCGACGGCGCCACCCTGTCGCCGTCCACGAGGAGAAAATGCCCGACGCCCGTCCTCGCCAAAGCCTCGACGCACCAGCCTCCCACGCCGCCGAGACCGAACACCGCGACTCTTGCGTCGCGTAGTCTAGACATGACAGACGCACCGAGAACTGACTCGGTGCGCTGTTGGTAGCCGGTGCCTAGGTTTTTCGCCGGCGTAGCCTTTACCCCTCGATGATGCTGACGACCTTGCCGTCCTTGAGGAACTTGACCTTGCCGTCCTTGAGGGCGAAAAGAGTGAAGTCGCGGCCCTGACCGACATTCTTGCCGGGATGGATCTTCGTGCCGCGCTGGCGGACGATGATCGAGCCTGCCTTGAGGACCTGGCCATCGTAAGCTTTGACGCCGAGGTATTTCGGGTTGGAATCGCGGCCATTGCGCGCAGATGCAGAACTTGCCATAGTGACGCCTCCTTACTTACGCGATAGCCTTGACTGTTGCGACCGTGAGCGACTGGCGGTGGCCAACGAGACGGCGGCTGCCTTTGCGGCGCTTCGCCTTGAAGTTGATCACCTTCTTGCCGCGCTTCTGTCCGTCAATGGACAGAGTGACCTTCGCGCCTTCCACATACGGGGCGCCGACCTTGAGGGTCGTCCCGTCGCTTACGGCGCATACGGTCTCCAGGACAGCGTCCTGGCCAACCTCGACCGAGAGCTTTTCAATCTCGATCTTGTCGCCGACGTGAACAAGCACCTGCTTGCCGCCGGTTTCTAGAACAGCATATGCTTCCATTGTTTTTTCCTTTTCTTCCGCTTTCCATGTGCGAAGATTCTGCCCCGCACGAAAAACAGGAATGCATAGTATACCGAAAATGGGCCCTTGATGTCAATAGGGTCTGGATGGTATTTGCAAAAAAAAATTGGTTACGCCCCC
>CAMOXA010000096.1 GCA_946628745.1 uncultured Verrucomicrobiota bacterium
GACCTCACGCAGGACGAGCTGGCCGATCTCGCGCAGTCCATACGCGCCGAGCGCCTGAAGAAGGCCGAAGCCCAGATAGACGACAACGCGACCTCGGAGCGCGAGAAGGCGGAACCCGCGCCCGCGGAGCAGCCGGCGCCCGTGGAGCCGACGCCGGCTGAGCCGACGGCACCCGCGGAACCGGCGTCGCTCCTTTCGACGCTTGTTACGCCCGCAGAACCGGAGGCTAAGTAACATGGCCAGGTGGATATCGTTGGGACTTCTCGGCGCGGGGCTTCTCGCCGCCTCTGTCTTTGGGATTTTCTGGATCAACGGGAAAGAGGCGATTGCCCGCGCGGCCGCCGCGAGGGCCGAAAGCGAAGAGGCCGCGGCCACCGCCGCCGAGCGCAAGGCGCGAAGCGACGCCGACGCCGCCGCGAAGAGGGAAGCCGCCAAGGCGAACGAGGCCAAAACGGCCGAGGAGCGCCGGCTCGCCCAAGAGTCCGCGACGGAGCAGGCCAAGGCCGACGCGGTGAAAGCCGAGGCCGACGCGGCCCGCGCCGCCGAAGAGAAGGCGAAGGCCGTCGCCGACCGCGCGCGCGCCGAGGCCGAGAGCGAGAAGGCGTCGGCCGAACGCGCTACCGCGCTCGCCGCGAAAGAAACAGCCCGTCTCGAAGCGGCCAAGGCCAAGGCTCTCGCCGAGGCCGAAGCGCTCAACGCGCAGGCCGCCGCGGACGCGCTCGCGCGCGAAAAGCTCGTCGCCGACAAGGTCATCGCAGAGGCCAAGATATACGAGATGCGCCAAATCGATCTCGATACTATGGAGCGCGAGCTTCTGGACTACAAACGCGAGCTCGACGAGCGCGAGGCCGCTCTGCGCCCCGAGAAGACGATAAAGGACCTCGACACGCTCAGCACGGCGGACGATGCCGCCGCGAAGACCGCCGAAGCGCCGTATCTGGCCGAGAACGACATGTCGCTCCCGCTAGAGACGCGCGCCTACGAGAAGGCTCTGCGCCTTTCGAACGAAGGCCTCGCGGCGGTGAGCGGCGAGGTCAGGAGCGAAGTCGTCGCCCGGCTCGAGAAACTGTATGTCGAGGCGATACGCGACGACCGCGTCGTCGACGCCGACCATTACCGCAAGCAGCTTAAAAGCATGTACCCGGACTGGAAGTACAGTCCGAAAGAGAAAGAGACGAAAAAGGAAGCTAACGAGAAATGAGCCTGTCAGTAGGTATCGTCGGCCTGCCCAATGTCGGCAAGTCGACGCTTTTCAACGCACTAACCAAGAAGCAGCAGGCGGCGGCCGAGAACTATCCGTTCTGCACCATCGAACCCAACACTTCAATTGTCGAAGTAAAAGACGGGCGTCTTGAAGAGCTCGCCAAAATCGACAAGCCGGCCCAGATAATCAGGGAGACGGACGAGTTCACCGATATCGCGGGCCTTGTAAAGGGCGCTTCGAAGGGCGAGGGGCTGGGCAACAAATTCCTGGCGAACATACGCGAGTGCGACGCGATACTGCACGTCGTCAGGTGTTTCGAGAACGACGATATCATCCACGTGCAGGAGGGCGGCAACAAGTCCGCGCCGATCGACCCGGTCGGCGACGCCGAAGTCATCGAGACAGAGCTCGTGCTCGCCGACATGGAGCAGCTCCAGCGGCGCTACGAGAGAATCCGCAAGGAGGCCCAGGCCAAGCCGCCGCTCCGTCCCGAGGCCGATGCCTGCGCGGCGCTTTTGAAGCACCTAGAAGAGGGACATCCCGTCCGGTCGTTCCCGCGCAAGGACGGCGACCCGATACTGCCCGTGCTGAAGGACCTCCACTTCCTGACCGACAAGCCGGTGATATTCTGCGCGAACGTCTCCGACGACGACGCGACCGGCGAAGGCAACGCGCATGTCGCGGCTCTGAGGGAATACGCCGCGAAGGCGGGGTGCGAGACGGTGGTCGTGTGCGCCCAGATGGAGGCCGACCTCGCGGGGCTTTCCGACGCGGAGGCGAAGGAGTTCCTCGACTCTTACGGCCTCGCCGAAAGTTCGCTCGACAGAACGATCAAGCTCGCGTACCGCACGCTCGGCCTCGCCAGCTACTTCACGTCCGGTCCGAAGGAGTCGCGCGCGTGGACGTTCCGCCGCGGATGGAAGGCGCCGAAGTGCGCGGGAGTGATCCACACCGATTTCGAGAAGGGCTTCATACGCGCCGAGGTCGTCCCGTTCGACGAGTATGTCAAACATGGCGGGACAGCGGGCGCCAGGGCGGCTGGATCGCTCAGGCCCGAGGGCAAGGAATACGAGATGCAGGACGGCGACGTGGTCGAGTTCCTGTTCAGCAAGTAGGAGCTGGGATGAAATTCGTTTCGACGAGAAAAGGATTCGAGGCGACAGGCCCCGAGTCGGTGTTTCAGGGTCTCGCGCCGGACGGCGGACTGTACGTGCCGCTGCTCGACGGGGCGCCGTCGGCGCTCGCGGCTTCGCTCGCGAGTCTCGGCGCGGCGGAGGATTTCGTCCTCTCGCGCCTCTTCGGCGACTTCCCGAAGGAAGTCCGCGACGCCGCCGTGGAGCGGCTTCTTTCGCGCTTCCCGAAAGAGGAGCCGGTGCCGCTTGTGGATGTCGACGGGCTGAAGATGCTGGAGCTTTTCCACGGCAAGACCGGCGCGTTCAAAGATGTCGCGCTCTCGATGCTGCCGGTATTCATGCGTCACGCGGCCGGCGGACGGCGCGTCCTTGTGCTGACGGCGACGAGCGGCGACACGGGTTCCGCCGCGATGCAAGGCTTCGCCGGCGTGGACGGAACCGAAGTCCTGGTGTTCTTCCCGAACACCGGCACTTCGCGCATACAGCGCCTGCAGATGACGACGCCCGCCGAGCCGAACGTGCACGCCGTCGCGATACGCGGCAATTTCGACGACGCGCAGGCGGCGGTGAAGCGCATATTCGCGGACAAGGCGATCAACGCCGAGGCGGCGGCCCGCGGCGTCGCGCTTTCGAGCGCGAACTCGATAAACACCGGCCGGCTCGTGCCCCAGATAGGCTACTATGTCGCCGCCGCTGCGCGGCTCGCCCGCCCGTTCGACATCGTGGTGCCCTCGGGCAACTTCGGCAACATACTCGCCGCGTACTACGCGAAGATGCTCGGCGCGCCGATAGTCAAGTTCGTCTGCGCCTCGAACATCAACGACGTGCTCGCGCGTTTCGTCAAAACCGGCGTGTACGACCCCGGCGACAGATTCACCGTCACGAACTCTCCGTCGATGGACATCAGAAAGTCGTCGAACGTGGAGAGGCTTCTCTGGCTCGTTAACGGCGGACTCGACGGCGACGTCGAAGGCGCCTGCCGCGAGACCGCGCGGCTCATGGACGAATTCGCCGCGACAGGGCGGTACGAACTGAACGAAAAGGCGAAGGCGAGGCTCTTCGCGGACTTCGAAGGCGGCGTCGCCACGCCAGAGGAAACCGAGGCCGAGATGCGCCGCGTCAGGTCCGCGGCGCACTACACGCTCGACCCGCACACCGCGGTCGCGACAGCCGTAGCCAAAAGCCTCGGCTACCCGAAGGACGGCCGCCCGGCCGTCGTCGCCGCCACCGCGACGCCGTACAAATTCCCGGAGACGTGCCGCCGCGCGTTCGGCGAGGACGTCCTGACGGATCCGCCGCGGGAATTCCGCGAACTGGAGACGCTCCCCGCCGTGCAGAACAGGGTGTGCGACGTGGCGGCAATCGACGATGAAGTCAGGAGGTTGTTCTGATATGAAAACAGCGAAGATAAACGGACAGGAGATATCGGCCGAGGCCGTGCAGTTCGAACTCGACAGGCTCGTCAAGTTCTACATGAGCCACGGGATGTCGCTCGAAGAAGTGAAGCGCAATCTGCCGAAGCTGCAGGACAAGGCGCTTGAACAGGCCATAGGCGCGAAGCTGCTTCTCGATCGCGCCTCGAAGCTGGATATGCCGGTCGGCGCGAAAGAGATTGACGATGAAGTCGCCAAAGTCGTCTCGCAGGTCGGCGGCGAGGAGAATTTCAAGAAGGCGCTCGCCGCGCAGAACATTTCCGAAGCCGACTTCAGGAAAGAGCTGGAGAGGGGCGCGCGCGTCAACAAGCTCGTCGAACAGGCGTGCGCCGGCGTGCCGGAGCCGTCCGAAAAAGAAGTCGCCGATTTCTACGAGGCGCACAGGCACGAGTACGTGGCGGAGCCGAAGGTGCTCTGCCAGCACATCCTCGTCAAGACTTCGGACGGCGATTTGCCGGAGGTCAAAGCCGCGGCGCTCGAGAAGATACGCGCGATACGCGAGCGGATCGTCGCGGGCGGCGATTTCGCCGAAGAGGCCAAGAGACACTCCGACTGTCCGTCGGGCCGCGAGGGCGGCTCGCTCGGCTGGTTCGGCCCCGGTATGATGGTGCCGGAATTCGACAAGGCCGCGTTCGGCATGAAGAAGGGGGAAGTCTCCGGCGTCGTCACGACGCAGTTCGGCTACCACATAATCTACAAGGCCGACGAAAAAGGCGGCGGAGCGCAGACTCTCGTAGATGTCCATGACCAGATAAAGGACCTTCTCCGCCACGAGGCCCGCGGCAGGGCCGTCGAAGCTTTCGTCAAGGAGCTTCGCGACGGCGCGACGGTGGAATACGTCGAGGCGAAGGGCGGCTGCGGCTGCGGACACGATCACGGCGACGGTCATCATTGCAACTGCCGCCACTGACGGCGGAGCTTTCGCCGCCGAAACCCGCCCGCATTCCGTCCGCCGGCTGCGGGCGGCGCTCGTTGCGCCTGGACGCCTTTTATGCTATAATACGGAAAAATCCAAAAACCACTGAAAGGGGAATGAATATGAGCGACACGACAAACCTGCCGGCGCAAGTCCGGCGATATGCAAAGTATCTGCTTGTGATGGCCGGCCTTGGCGGGCTCATCTACGGCATTGATGTCGGCGTCATCGCCGCCGCTCTGCCGTACATCCGCAATACCTCCGACTATTCGTCCGTCCAGCTCGGTTTTATCGTCGGCGCCGTTTTGTGGGGCAGCGTGATTTCATCGCTCTTCGCGGGGTCGCTTTCGGAATGGCTCGGCCGCAAGAAAATCATCATCGCGTCCGCCTTTTGCTTCTTCATCTCCATACCTGTCATATGCGTTTCCGGACTGTTCGAGGGCGGCAACTTCCTGCTGCTCACCGTGGGCCGTACGCTCCAGGGCGCGTCCGCAGGTCTCGTCGGCGTCGTGGTGCCGATGTACCTGGCCGAGTGTCTTGATTCCGACAGCCGCGGCAAAGGCACCGGCATGTTCCAGCTGCTGCTCACGATCGGTCTCGCGTTCGCCGCTGTTATCGGTCTCGTCGTGACCGGGCTCGTCGGCGACTCCGACAAAATCGTGAAGGCCCAGGCGGTCGAACACGGCATTGTCGTCTTCGAGCAGAAGACGGACGACGCCGGCGAACCGCTGTTCGACGCGGACAAGAACCCCGTGTACGTCCTCGACGGCGCAGGCGCGCCCGTCGCGAAGCTCGACAAGGACGGCAACAAGATCGCCGACACGAAGAAGATCGACTTCGGGATGATCAAGTCGTGGACGACCGACGCCCAGCGTAAGGGCTGGGCGACCGCCTGGCAGACGATCTTCCTCTGCTCCGCCATACCGGGCCTCATCCTCTTCCTCGGCGCGTTCTGGCTCAAGGAATCGCCGCGCTGGCTCTACAAGAAAGGCCGCAGGGACGAGGCTCTCGCGTCTCTCGCCGCGAACAACGGCGAGGCCAAGGCGAAGGAGATTCTCGACGAGATGATTGCGGCGGACAAGGCCGCCGAAGACGAAAAGGCGGCCATCGCCAAGGCCGCGCAGGGCGACAGCCTGCTTCAGAAGAAGTTCGTGTATCCGTTCCTTCTCGCCGTGACGATTCTCGCCTGCAACCAGACGACCGGCATCAACTCGGTGCTGAACTACACGGTCGACATATTCAAGGCGACGGGAATGGAAGGCGTGTTCGCCAACTTCTCCGACCTCGCCATCAAGCTCGTCAACGTCTTCATGACTGTAGTGGCCTGCGCGATCGTCGACCGCAAGGGACGCAAGTTCCTTCTCAAGCTCGGCACGGCGGGAATCATTCTCGGCCTGTGCGGTGTGGCGACGACCTTCCTCCTGATCACGAAGGGGATTGTCGCCGCGTCGATGTCGACCGGCATAGTGGCGACAGTGTTCTTCTTCATGTTCATCGCGTTCTACGCGGTCGGGCCGGGAGTGTGCGTGTGGCTAGCGCTCTCCGAACTGATGCCTACGCGAATCCGCGCGACCGGCATGTCGATAGCGATGATCATCAACCAGGGCGTCTCGGCGACGATCGCGACGATCTTCCCGGCGTGGAAGGACGCGTGGGG
>CAMOXA010000097.1 GCA_946628745.1 uncultured Verrucomicrobiota bacterium
AGTGGAGCTGCCGTAAAACGCGCGGAACAGCACCCCGCCGGAAAGTAGAGGCAGTTTCACCCACACGAGCGATTCGCCGTCCGGATCCCATGTGTCTATCTCGTGCGGCAGGACATTACCGCGCGCATCGGTAAACGCCAGATCCACGCCGCCTTCTTTCCGGAAATCCGAATAGCTGAAGCCGTCGATCGCGCTGGAAAGACGCACAAGCACCGGGAAACCGGCCACAGCTCCGTTCGAAACCGATTCCGCCGGGACACGAATCTCAAGCGTCTTCGCGAACTGCGAGACGTCGAGCTGTCCGCCGAATACCACAAATGCCGCCACGGCGAACGCGGCGGCGAGTACACTTTGTTTTTTCATTTTTGCTTCTCCTTTAAAACAAGATTTTCCCAGCCTGCGAGATGGTGGATCGCGATACCGGCGCCTGCCGGGACTTTTGCCGCGTCAAGGGCGGACGCGACCTTGGCGAGTTCGGCATTCATCTTCGCGGCGCCTTCCTCGAAATAGGTGACGACGCTACCTTCGCCAGTCTCGCCAGTCTCCGCGCCAAGGACGACACGGACGTTGCGCGCCTTCGCCAGCGCGATTTCGGTCTTCGAGACATCGAGCATGGCGGCCGCCGTGTCGCGATATGACATGAGCGTGACGCAGTCGGACGAGTCCATCAGCACGTCCAGAAGCGGCGCTTCGGCGATTTCGCCGTACGCGACCTTGATGTCGTCAAGCCAGAACGGGATGTCCCACTCGATCTTCTCGCCTGCCGCGTGGACGTCCGCCGCGGCGCGGAGAACGAAATCGGCGTAGAGCTGCCACTTGCGCGCATTCTGGAGTTTCTGGTCCTGGTGGGGTTCGACGTCGAGGTGAAGCGCGTAGAACTTCTCGTCCGGGGCGGCGCGGCGCTGGTAGGCGCGAAACGCGAGCAGCGTCCCGGCGAATCCGCGGTTGCCGGGCCGTATCCAGGACACGTCGCCTGCGAGCAGCGCGACGCGCATGCCCTTCGCGGACGCGGCCTTCACGAAAGAGCGAGTCTCGCCGGCGTACTTCTCCGGATCGACGCAAAAGTATATCTCGCTGACGCCGTTTTTCGCGAGAAAGTCCAGCCGCTTCGCGGCGACTGCCGGTTTCGACGCGTCCTCCCCGCGCCACCACCAAACGCCTTTTGCCGTCTTGGCGGATGCCTGCCCGCCGGACACGACGGCCGCCAGCACGAAACACGCTAAAAGAAACTTTCTCATGACTTTCTGCCGAGCCAGGCGTTGATGTTGAGGTTCTCGTCGATATCGTCTTCGACGCCCTGCTGAAGCTCCTCCATGACCTTGTCGGCAGAATTCACAATCTTCTCGCTGAACGCGAGTTTGATTTCTTCGACGAGTTGCTTGCGGTCGATCGACGTGTCGCCGGCAAGCGCATCGCGGACCTTGTTCACGAGTTGGACGTTCCTCTCGTCCAGGCCGCGCAGCCTGTGCAACTCCTTCTGGAGAGGTTCGACGACGCGCTTGACCACCTCCGAGCGCACTTCATCCTTGGCCTTCGCCGCAACTTTCATCTTGAAGTTGTCCGACGCCATCACTTCGTCGACCGTCTTCAGCTGTTTGGTGTCGGCATTCGGTTTGCTCTCCAGCTTCTTCCTGGCTTTTTCAAGCTTGTCCCGCTCGTGGCGAATGATTGTCGACTTCTCGCTCTCGACTTTGGCGTTAAACGACTTCCTGTCGTTCGGATCCATGAGAGTCAAGGCGTCTTCTATGCCGCCGATGATATTGCTCTGGTTCCCGGTGAGTTTGGAAGACTGCGTTTTGACCTTCTTCTCCTCGCCCGTGCTCTGCGTCTTGGCGCTTTCGACCTTGGGCTTGGCGGTCGTTTCGCCCGCAGACGTGGCGGCGCCGCCCGGCTTCCCCGCGATGGCCTTGTCCATCTGGGCGAGGAGTTCCTCTCTCTCCAGGCCGGTGTTGACCGAGAACGTGTTGCCGCCCTCGAGCATGAATGTCACGACGATCTTCGAGTCGTCCCCCTCGTGCAAAGAGGCGAGCGTGCATTGCAGCTGAGCCGGATTCTCCTTGCCGGGCAGTTCGCCAGGCTTCCTCATCAGGCTCGCGATCTCGTTCGCGATCCCCTTCTGGATGTTGCTTAGAGTTTCCGTCTCGCCCTCGCCGGTGAATTGAAGAATGTCCAGAACATCGTTCACCGACTTGTCCGCCTCGGATATCATGCTGTCGACGGTCTGGGCATTGACCTTGTTGCGCGTCGTCTCGCGCGATTCGAGCGTCTGCTTGCTCACGCCCTTGTATATCTCCGTACTGGTCTTCAGCTTCGCCGCACCGTCGGCGCCGCGGTTCTCGTTGATTTTGCCGGCGTATTTGTCGATGACCTCGCGAACCTCCGCGGCGGAAAGGGGCTTTATGGAACCGGCCTTCATGACATCGATGGCGTTGCCGCCGATGCCGAGCTTCTCCTTGACGGAAGCGATCTCGTCCGGGGAGAGCCCTTCGTTGGCGAGCGCCTGGCAGAACGTCGTTTTGAGGGCGAGCGATTCCTCTGGCGAAATCGTCGTGTTGTTGAATATCGTCCAGGTCTTGTGGTTGTTGGTGCGGTAGACGCTCGTACCGTCCTCGCTCAGCTTCAGCTGGCCGATATTGTACTTGCCGCTTGCCGCGGCGTTGAACTGGTCAAGCGTCAAATGCAGATTGTTCAGATCTATACCCATCCCTAGCCCTCCTATTCAGACATTCCGGCGCTCGCTGCCGCCGCTGACGGAATGCGGCCGTTCAGCCGCGCGGTATACACGCGAAATGCAGAAACGTTGCAAATGATATCATTTTCGCCGTCTCCAGTCAAGCCTGGGAATCCGCGCGCCGCGTCACGGGCGGGGGCCCATCTCGAAGACGAGTTCGCCGCCGCCAGCGATGTCGGCATGGCGCAGCTTGAAGCCCTCGAGCGGCCTGCCGTCGAGAGAGACTGATTTGACGTACTTGTTCTCGCGGGAAAGGTTTAGAGCCTTGACGGTCAGAACGCGCCCGGTGCCCGTCGTGATCCTGACGCAAGGCAGCTGCGGCGCGCCTATGACATACTCGCCGCCGCAGGGATTGAACGGATAGAACCCCATCGAACTGAACACGTACCACGCGCTCATCTGTCCGCAATCGTCGTTGCCGCAAAGTCCGTCGGGCTTGGCCAGATAAAACTTGTCGAAAATCTCGCGGACAAGTTCGGCCGTCCTGTCCGGACGCCCGAGGTACTGGAAGAAGTAGACGACATGGTGGCTTGGCTCGTTGCCGTGGGCGTACTGTCCGACGAGGCCCGTCACGTCCAGCACGAAGCCTGGGGACGTCTCGTCGATCGAACGAGACTCTTCGAAGAGGGCGAGCAGTTTGACGAGCGCCTTCTCGCGCCCGCCGAGCGCCGCGACGAGTCCTTCGGGGTCCTGCATGACGTGCCACGTCCACTGCCAGGAGTTGCCCTCGGTGAAGTCGCTCCTGCGCGAGGAGTCGTGGCCGAGCGCGAAGGGATCGAACGGGGTCGTCCAGGCGCCGGACGTGTCGCGGCCGCGGACGAATCCGGTTTCGGGGTCGAGGACGTTGCGCCAGCTGCCGGAGCGGCGGCGGAAGAATTCCGCATCCTCCGCGCGGCCCAGCCGTTCGGCGAACACGCTCGCGCACCAGTCGTCGTAGGCGCACTCGAGGAGCCTCGCGACGGATTCGCTCTTGACGATGTCGTTCGGATAGTAGCCGTACTTGTCAAGGAGGTCCCAATTCTCCTTGCGACGGCCCTCGTGGCGCTCGCGCAGGGTGTTGCGCACCGCGGCGTATGCGGTTTCGGGGTCGAAGCCGCCGAAGCCTTTCAGGTAGGCGTCGACGATGACCGGGACGGCGTGCGAACCGATCATGCACTGGTTGTCGCGGCCCATCAAAGTCCAGATCGGCAGGAAGCCGGCGGCCTCCCAGTGTTCGACCATCGTCGCAACAATCGGGCCGGTTTTTTCGGGGACGACAAGAGTGTAGAGCGGGTTTGCCGCGCGGTAGGTATCCCACAGCGACAGGGTCGAATAGTACTCGCCACCCGCCGCGACGGCGACCTTGCCGTCCGCGCCGCGGTAGCGTCCGTCGACGTCGGCGATATTGTTGGGCTGGATGAAAGCGTGGTAGAGCGCGGTGTAGAAGCTTTGCTTTTCGGCGTCGGTTCCGTCCGCGTCGGCGCGCGAGAGATAGCGGTTCCAGGCGTCGCGGGCGGCCAGGCGCGCGTCGTCGAAGCCGAAGCCCGGCAGTTCGCGCCCGAGGTTGCGGCGGGCGCCGTCGGTGTCGACGGTCGAATAGCCGATTTTGGCGAGAAGCGGCGCGCCGTCCGCGAGATCAAACGAGAGCGCGAAGCGCGGCGCTTTTTCGCCGGGCGACGCCTTCGGCAGAATCTCGCACGAGACGAAGGGCCGGTCGAACTCGATGACGAACGAATACCGGCGATCGACCCAGCAGCGGCGGCGCGTGGTGCCGACGATGCGGCGGTTGTCCTCGGGGCGCGCGTCACAGGAGACGATTGACGAGGCGAGACCGCCGCCGATGCCATACTGGCAGTCGACAAGGAGCCGTCCCTCGCCTTTCGGCCACGACATCCTGTAGATGGCGCAACGCTCCGTCACGGTCGCCTCTACCCTCGCGCCGCAATCGTCGAGCGTCACGGCGTAGTAGCCGGGCGTGGCGGCCTGGGTCTCTTTGCGGTAGGCCGACGAGACGTCCGGCCCGGGCGCGCCGGAAAAAGGCATCAGGCGTATGTCGCCGAGGTCGGCGCATCCGGTGCCGTTCAGGTGGGTCTGGGAAAAGCCGGTTATGCGGGTGTCGTCCCAGCGATAGCCCGAGCAGTAGTCCCAGCCGGTGCGGCCCGTGTCGGGGCCCGGCTGGAGCATGCCGAAAGGATACGCCGCGGCTACGAATGTATGTCCGTTGTAGGCGGTGCCGATTTCCGGCCGGACCCACCGGGCGTTGTCCCCAGTCGCGCCGGCGCCGCATGGAAGCGTGGCCGCGAGAGCCAATCCGGTCAATGAAGATATGAGAGCGGCGGCGGCCACGGCTAGACATTGTTGGCGATGCCGACGAGAACCTGGTTGATGCTCTTGAGGATGTTGGCGACCATGTCGTACGCCTGGTCGCGCTTGCTCGTAGCAGACTGCAGCTCGATCATCGTCTGCTGGTTCATCGAGTTGCGCTGGTCCATAGAGCGTTCAATCTCGGTTATGAGGTCGTTGTCCTCGGAGCTCACGGTCGAACTGTTGACGGGCAGCCCTATCACGGACGTCAGGAACGTGTAGTACGTCAGAGACTGGTCGTTGTACACGACTGTCTCGTTCGTCAAATCCACGCTCTGACCCTTCTTGCCGTCGGCCTGGACGATCTTCGATTCAATCTCAGTGAGCGCCTGCAGCTGGGACGAGGTCGTGTTCAGGGAATTCATCGTTTCGATGATGTCCTTCTCCTTCGCGACGGCGCGCTCCAGGCACAGCGCCATGACGAGCTGGCCTATCGAAAGATTCTCGAGAGTCGTGGACGTGACGCCGTCCGCGTCGGTTACTGTAAGCGAATACGTGCGGCCGGTAAGATACGCGCCGGTATCCACGTCCGCCATCGAAAGATCGAATTCAACAGTCTCAATAGCCATTGCCTTTGTCCTTTCAGTGCCTTAAATCGCTTTGGCGACATTGCCCTGTGAGCGGCCGAGCGCGCGTACCATGTTGGTCGACGAAGAGAACGCGACATCGCGCCTGCCGACATACGAGCGCAGAGCGACCAGATCCTGCTGCTGGAGCTGCATCATCGAGTTCATGCGGGCGTTCGCGACGGTGCAAGCCTTGAGCCGGTTGTCGTAGGTCTTCAGATTCTCCGGCAACTCCGCCTCGTCCACGCCGAGCTCGTTGACGAGAAACGCCTTGGCGCGTATCCAGCTGGCGGTGCCGGCCGAAATGCGGTCGACCCAGTCGGCGCCCTTGCGCAGCAATTCCGCGCTGGACGTGATCGCGTTCATCTTGACGACGCTCTGGGCCTCGTACGACATGGCCGTTCTCGTACAGACGGCTATGATGAGCTGTCCGAGGGAAAGGCCTGTCGCCGTGCCGTTGGAATAAAGGCATATAGCCTCCGATCCGGCCGGCGCGTATCTGCTTGTCGCTATCTCAATTGCTTCTATAGCCATGTCGACACCTCTGTGCAACACGGATATTTTACCATAATTTCAGCCGGCTGTGTAGTGCTTTTGCAGTTTTTGTCGCCGCGGTGAGAAGACAGAGTGAATGCGACTGCCCGCAACGCGGGGAGTCGCATTCAC